>JAFUAR010000223.1 GCA_017460585.1 Clostridia bacterium | reverse complement strand
TACCGAACACAGAAGTTAAGCCTCAATACGCTGATGGTACTTGGCTGGAAACGGCCCGGGAGAGTAGGTCGTCGCCGGATTCAAATAAGCCTTAGTAGCTCAATGGCAGAGCATTCGGCTGTTAACCGAAGGGTTGTAGGTTCGAGTCCTACCTGAGGCGCCACGCGAAATCTGTGAGATTCTTACGAGAAACTCACAGATTTCTTTTTGCATATTGTACAAAAATCTGGCTATTTTGTCTTAACGCCAATCCAATCAAATTCGCTGATCCCTGATTTTCGCACAAAAGCAGGTAAAATCAAACCCCATTTTGAAGCAAAAGAGAGACATTTTTGATGGCTTCCTGCTTCCTGTTGTCGCGTGGATGGACGTATCTATCCATCGTCGTTTTGAAATCTGACTGTCCCAAGATGCTTTGAATCGTCTTTACGTCTGCCCCTGTGTCGTTCAGCATCGTGCCTATCGTATGGCGAAAGACGTGCGAGGTCGCCCCGCAAAGGTTTATCGTGTCGTTGATTCGCTTCATCATACACCTGAACGCGGTGAGGGTTAAGGGTTTGTCGTGGTCGCCGCGGTTGATGATGAATCCCTTCTCGCCCAGAGGCAGAAGGGTTGAATGGATATCGCTTCTTGACGGTGTATTATACTCCGTTTATAATGAGTAGCAGGAGATGATTTATTATGGTAAACTGGATGTTTTTCCCACAGAACAGTAAAATAGAGAAGCATCTGAAACAAATAGTAGATGTCTTCAATGATATTCATGAGCAAATTGATTCAGAAACGCATTCAGGGATAAAAAATCTTGAAAGCGATAAAGTGTTGGCTTGCGTTGCGCCAAGCCTTGAAAGGATTTGCTATTCTGTAGAAAAGTCAAAAAGGAAAGAGGACAAAATACGTGTCCCTGTATTGTTCGGGATGAACGGGAAAGCCGATCTCGCATTCGAGGTAGACGCCTATTCATCAAAAGAAAAAACAGTAATAGAAGTTGAAGCAGGCAGGGCAGTAACGAATGATCAGTTTTTGAAGGACTTCTACGAGGTTTGTATGATGCAGGGAGTGGAATACTTTTGTATTGCTGTGCGCAATACCTATCGTAGTTCGAAAGATTTTGAAAAGGTGTGCAATTTCTTTTAGACGCTTTATATTGGCAACAGAATTCAAGTGCCGTTGAAAGGAATACTTGTGATAGGATATTGAAGGTCAATTGTCAAAGTAAATGTAACAAGGACAGACGAAACGCAACTTGGTTGTGTGGCGTGTTGCGTTTCGTTTGACAATTCAGGCTGTTTTCCACTCCTCCTGCGATCAAGCAGGAAGAGTTGATGGCGCTATTAATTTATGCTATACTGCTTACGAAAATATTCATATGGTCAAAATCGAGTGCGAACGAAGGGATTTTCGTGTGCGCCTATAGATCGCCATTTTGCCAATACGGTGGCGCGCCGTGCCTTCAAGAGAAGCTGTGACCAGAATTGGAACGGAACGATCGACCAGCGAGTGTGATTGAATTTGCGTAGGCGGTGAGAAAAGCGAAATGCGCAACGGGAAAACAGGGCGGCGTGGTCGCCGCCGATTGTCTTTGAAGAACAATCTATTGCTCATTGTATCGGTTCTGCTGGTATTGCAGGCGTTTGCCGTAGGTTTTTCCATAAAGCTGGGGCGAAATTACGCCCTTCAGGATCAATTTGATAAAATGAACAGCGATTATACCAGCATCATGACGGCGCTGACCATCAAGAACAGCATGATTGAATCGCTGATGGATACGCTCTCCTACACCTATTCGGTCAGAGACGTGTTGAAAGAGAAATCGGTGTACGGTGTGGACGACGACCGCGGAATGCTATTGCGCATTCTGAATTCCTATACCGATTTGGATGCATGCATTGACAGCGTTCTGCTGGTGAGCCTGACCGGCGAGGACGATTTCATCTATCAATTCTACTCGGCTATGGGCGATTACAGCCAAATGATAGAGAACGCCGCAAAGAACATCGGATACTCGGACTGGTCGTGGCTTTCGGGCAAGCGCATATTCACCATTTCGGATCAGATCTACGTGGGCAATACCATGACCTTCCCCGTCGAGAGCAAGAGTCCTCAGGCAATCGGCATCTTCTTTATCAATTTGGATGCGCTGTTGAATGAAATCGGACTGTACGATGGAAACGAGAACATTCATTTCATGCTGCTGGATGGGCAAGGGCGCTCGCTCTCCAACGCGGGCGCGGTACCGTAGGCGATACGGGCGTGCTCCGCTGCGCTGCCTCAGGAGGACGATGATCCAATGAGCCGCGTGGCCAGCGTGGACGGGGTGGACTACGCCTTCTATGGCAGCATACTCGAGCCGATGGGCTGGAAGCTGGTCGGTTATGCGCCAGTTACGGATGCGCAGGCTCTGTTTCAGCGTACGATTCAGCCCATGCTGATGATCTGGATTGGTATAGCCGCGTTGACGATTATGCTGGTCGTGTTTGTGGTGACCAGCCTCTATCGCTTCGTATCCCATATGCTCAAGCATATGGCGTTGATGCGCAAGGGTGTGTGGGACCAGCCCATGAGGGACAGCAACCTGCAGGAGTTTTCTACGATCAGTGAGAACTTTAACGATATGATGGCGCATATCCGCCTGCTGCACAACCAGAATATCGACATTCAAAAGCGGCTGCTGGAGCGTGAGATCAACGAGCGGCAGATTTTGCTGATGGCGCTACAGGCGCAGATCAACCCCCATTTTTTGTACAATACTTTGGAATGCATCAAGTCCATCGGCGTGTATTATGGCATAGATGAAATCCGCGTGATTGCGCAATCTCTGGCCTATATGTTTAAATACAGCATTAAGAGCGCGGCGATTGTTACCGTACAGGAAGAGATAGAATGCGTCCGAAACTTCATGGCCATTCAAAATATCCGCTTTGATTCCCGGTTCCGGCTTCATGTTTCCATTGGCGAGGCGCTGGAACAGGTGCGCGTGCCCAAAATGCTGTTCCAGCCGCTGGTGGAAAACGCCCTGAAGCACGGGCTGGAGGGCAAGATCGGCGTGGGCAACGTATGGCTGGACGTGCGAGCGGACGAGGAGAACCGGTTGTGCGCGAGCGTAAGGGACGACGGCGAAGGCATTCCAGAAGAACAGCTGCGCGCGCTTTTGACCCAGTTGTCCAGACACGATGGCGTCATGGACGAGAACCGCACCTCCATCGGGCTTGCCAATATCGCCGAGAGACTGTACCTGCATTACAATGATAGAGCGAAGCTGACCATTACCAGCGAGCTAGGTCAAGGCACGACTATTTCCATCCAAATTCCCATTGGCGAGGAGGATTGTAATGTATAAGGTCATGGCCGTTGACGACGAGATATGGGTGCTTCGCGGATTAAAGAAGCTCATTCCGTGGGAGAGATACGGCTTCGAACTGGATTGGACATTTACGGACCCCTTCGAAGCGCTGGAAAGCTTTGCCCGGCAAGCTCCGGATGTGGTGTTTGCGGATATCAGCATGGCGCGAATGGATGGCTTCACACTCATTCAAAAAATGCAGCGGCTGCGGGAAAACGTCCAATTCGTCATCATTAGCGCGTATTCCGAATTTGACTACGCCAAGAGAGCCATCTCGTTCCAAGTGGTGGATTATCTGGTGAAGCCGATCACGGAGGATATGTTGGTGGCGATGCTGGAAAAGCTTAGCGCCCGCCTTGAGGTCGCGGGGGCGTCGTCGCAGCGCAGCAAGCTGTATCGCTGGCTGATTCAGCCCGAATCGGTCATTACGGCGGAGCGCTTGCGGTGGCTCACCGGTATCGATTGGTCGCCGGATATGGAGCTGGTCATGCTCGCTCGGTTGAACGGCGAGGTGGGTCAACCCGAAAGGGCGGTCGCCTCCTACGCCTTTCAATCCGCGGACGGCACCTGCAGCTTTCGAATTCTTGCCGGCTCTCGCGCGCTTCTGGAACAATGTATGGTCGACGTGGAACGGGACGCGATCGCAAGGGGAGAGATTGTCGGGAGCAGTCAGAGCTTCTCCCATGTGGAGGATTGCCGTCTGGCGCTGCGCCAAGCATGGTATGGCGCGCACCATGCTTTCTTTGGCGATGCCCGCGGAGTCTTTCGGGCGGATGTTGCCGAATCGGACGAAATGGAGATGATCGTGAATCTGGTTCGCGAGCAGGCGTGGCGTTCCGCCGCTCACGCCTTAAAGAAGCTCTCTGATTCGCCGCCGGCAAACGGCTCCATCGGCGGCGCGTTTCACCTATATCAGCAGGTAACCGCATTGCTGAATATTTCGAAGCCGAGACTTCAATCCATTGATTCGGTGGAGGAGCTGTTGAGCACCTTTCGCAGATTCTCCGATATGTGCATCGCCATGGGCGCGGCGATGCTGGAAAACGCCGAGGGCGGCGCGCTGGAAATGATCGCCGTAGAGACCTATCTGCAGAGGCACTTCCGGCAGCCGGAGCTCAGCGTACAATCTATCGCCGCGGTTTTCGGCGTGGACGCGGATTATTTGGGGCGGCGCTACAGGGAAGAAATGGACCGGAGCATCCGCCAGAGCATACAAGAAAAGCGCTTAAACTATGCCGCCAAGCTGTTGCAGGAAACCGACGCCTCCGTTCAGGAGATCGCCCGCCTGTGCGGTTATGTAGACCCATTCTATTTTAACAAGGTATTTAAAAAAGTCTATAACGCTACCCCTATGCAGTATAAGAAGAAGCAAAAAATACAATAAACGCGACGGATTTCTCCATTTACAAAATAATAATTTATGTGTTACCCTGTGTTTAGATGATATCGGCTGATCCGGACAGCCGGTATATCGACAGTGGGCAAGCACATTTTGATCGACGACTAAGGAGGATACGTCATGCGTAAATTTGTCGCGATTATGTTGGTTCTCATAATGACCCTGTCCTTTGCCACCATGGCCGTCGCGGAGGAGAAGGTCGAGCTGCAGTTCACCCTGTGGGGAACGAACGAGGGTCTTTCTTCCGTGTTTGATTTGGTAGACCAGTACAACGATTCTCAGGATGCCATTCATGTTACCGTGAGCGGTGTGGAGAGCAGCGTGTACTTCCAGAAGCTGAACGCCTTCTTCTCTTCGAACACTGCGCCGGATATCATTCAGGTTGCGGCGGACTACGGCAACGAGTACACCGCCAAGGGCGTTTTCGCGCCGTTGGATGATTTCCTGACCGACGAGCTGGCCGGCACATGGGCCGAAAGCCTGCTGGACTCCCTGCGCACCGACGATGTGCTTTATGCAATTCCGATCGGCGTGCAGAACAGCTTCATCGCCTACAACAAGAACCTGTTTGACGAGGCGGGTCTGGAGTATCCCACCAACGATTTGACCGAGACGGAGCTGCTCGATCTGGCCAAGCAGCTGACCGATTCCGATAAGGGTCAGTACGGCATTCTGGTCGCCGGCAACGTCAAGGAAATGGTGCGCGATATGTATGGCGACTACTGCTACGATTGGGACACCAATACCATGACCGCCGAGGGCAACGAGTCCTTCAAGCATGGTCTGCAGATGTTCTACGATATGTTTGTGACCGACAAGGTAACCCCTGCCGTTATGAGCACCGCGGACATCGGCGGCGGCTTTGAGACCGGCAAGTACCCCATGGCGATTATTCACTACTGGGATATCGCTTCCCTTTCCACCACCATTGGCGACAGCTTCGATTGGGATATCGTCCAATTCCCCATCAACGAGGAATACGGTGTGCGTTGGACCTCTCCGCTGTATGTACAGGCGCTGTCGATCGCCGAGCAGAGCGAGCACAAGACCGAAGCGTTTGAGTTCATCAAGTGGTGGGCGACCCAAACCGCTCCGCAGACCTCTATGGCCGACTCCTTCCCCGTGTCCATCGGCATTTACTCCTCCGATGAGTACATGAACACCTATAACGAGGGTCATGCCTACGATAAGCAGGTTGTCATTGATACCATCGAAGAGCAGGGCGTCGCATGGTGGAACTGCGGTACCATCGCCGAGATCAACAGCAACGTGATCGAGCCCGCGGTGGAGAAGCTGCTTTTGCAGGTCTCCGATGAAACGGTGGACGAGACCATTGCAACCATCCAGAGCAAGGGTCAGCAGATGTTCGACATGAGCGACTATTAATCTGCTGCACGGTTGAGTTCTTTGGAGGAGCCGAAGGGTTTCTTTCGGCTCCTCCGCCTTTTGATAGGGTCAAGCCATCCATCGGATAGCTTATGTGGAAAGGACGGTTGTCTAATGGGCGAAGCGAGGGCGAAAAGTCCGCGGCGGACGGCAGGCATCATCCAGCGGCGCAACGATATTAACTTTTATATTTGCATACTGCCATGGCTGTTGGGTTTTTTGGGATTTACAATCGGACCCATGCTGTATTCCCTTTATGGCGCGTTGTCTAAGTGGGATGGCGTTACGGCGCCGACCTTCGTGGGAATGAACAATTTCATTCGCCTGCTTACCTTTGATGAGTTGTTCAAGAAATCCCTAGTCAATACCTTTAAATACGTGATTCTGAGCGTTCCGACCAGCGTGCTGCTCGCGCTGTTTCTGGCGTTTATGCTCAACAGCAAGCATAAGGGCGCGGGGATCTTTCAGGTGATCTTTTATTTCCCATCCGTCAGCGCGGGCATTGCCGTGTATATTGTGTGGATCTGGCTGTTCAATTCCGAACTGGGCATCTTCAATTATCTGCTCTCCATTTTGGGCATATCCGGTCCCAACTGGCTTGGCGATCCGCGTTGGTCCATGCCGGCCATTGTCATTATGAATCTCACCTTCTGCGGCAGTTCGATGCTGATTTTTCTGGCGGGGCTCAAGCAGATTCCTACGCAATATTACGAGGCGGCGACCATTGACGGAGCCTCCGCCGCACGCCAGTTCCGCAGCATTACGCTGCCGCTGCTTTCGCCCACCATTCTTTTCAATGGCATTATGGCTATGATCGGCTCCTTCCAGATCTTCGGTCAGGCGCTGATCCTCACGGAGGGCGGACCCATTCAGTCCACCTACGTGATGGGACTGTTCATTTATGATTACGCGTTCCTGTACGGCAAATTCGGCTATTCCTGCGCCGCCTCTTGGGTGCAGTTCGTTATTCTGATGATTATCAGTCTGTTCGTAATGAAGGCCTCCGGCAAACACGTGAACTATGTCATGTAAGGAGGGAAACACGATGAATGCTTCCAATCAAGCGACGGTTTATCGCCCCAAGGTCAAAAGGGCGATCCATTCTACACTGTGGTACGCGGTCATGGCGCTGCTCTCCATCGTGTTTGCGCTGCCTTTTTTGTATATTTTGTCCACCTCGTTCAAAACCCCGGAGCAGTGTATTGTTTATCCGCCCCAGTTTATTCCCAAGCCCTTCACGCTGCGCAGCTTTCAAACCGCGTTTAGCGAGTTTCCGTTTATCCGCTATGTGTTAAACAGCCTTCTGGTCACCTCCCTTTCCGTGGTGGGCACGCTGTTTAGCTGCTCGCTGGTAGCCTTTGGATTCGCGCGCATCAACGCGCGGGGCAGGAATTTTTGGTTTACGCTATTGCTCAGCACAATGATGATTCCCGGGTTCGTCACGCTGCTGCCGCTGTACACCATCTACGTCAAGCTCAAGTGGATTAATACGTATCTTCCGCTGGTGGTACCGGCGTTCCTCGCGATGAACTCCTTCTCCATCTTCCTATTGCGGCAGTTCTTTATGGGCTTTCCGGTGGAGCTGGATGAGGCCGCGGCCATTGATGGCTGCTCCTGCTTCGGAGTGTTGTACCGAATTTTGCTGCCGAACGCCAAAACGGTTATGTTCGTGGTGGCAATCTTCGCGCTGGTCAACTCGTGGAACGATTTCTTCGGTCCAATGATCTACTTGAACAATAACGATATGTATACCCTAGCGGTGGGTTTGATTCTGTTCAAATCCAGCCACGGCGCTACGTTGGATCTAGGTCCGATGATGTCGGTATCGCTGGTGTCTATCCTGCCGGTGCTGATTTTGTACATTGTTGCGCAAAAGTACTTTGTTCAGGGCATTGTCACTACCGGACTAAAATGATCCCCAAAGGAGGATCAATATGGCGAAGACGTTTGTAAACCCCATACTCAACGGCGACTATCCAGATCCCACCATCGTTCGCCGTGGGGATGATTATTACCTCACCTATTCCTGCACCAACAATATGCCGGGGCTCAAGATGATGCACTCTCGGGATTTGGTGCACTGGAAAACGCTGTGCGGCGCGGTGCCGAACACTGGCTGTATCGCCGCGCCCGAGCTCATTGTTCACAATGGGCTGTTTTACCTGTACTATCCCGCCAATCATACCAACTATGTCGTTACTGCCAAGGATCCCGCCGGTCCTTGGAGCGATCCCATCGACTTGCACATCGGTCAGATCGACCCCGGTCACGTGGTCGGACCGGATGGAACGCGATACCTCTACCTGAGCGGAGGACATGCCGTTCGCCTCTCTGTGGATGGGCTGCGCGTGGAAGAGGATCTGGGCGTGCTCTACAATGGCTGGGATTTTCCGGCGGACTATCACACCGAGGGAAAGTTTCTGGAATCCCCCAAATTTTTTCAGCGGAACGGTTATTACTACATCGTATCCGCACAGGGCGGTACCGCGGGTCCGTCGACCGCGCATATGTGCGTGGTCGCCCGTTCCCAAAGCCCGCTGGGACCATGGGAAAATATGCCCTCCAATCCGCTGGTGCATACGTGGAGCAGGGAAGAAAAATGGTGGTGCAAGGGACACGGCACCATATTCCAAGCGGCGGACGGGGCATGGTACATCGTCTATCACGCCTATGAAAAGGGCTGCCTGAACCATGGGCGCAAGACTTTGCTGGAACCGGTAGAGTGGACCGACGACGGATGGCCCTATATTCCCAAATCCCATGCAGAGGCGCCGCTAAGCATCTCAGCAGGTGAGGAATCGCCGGCGGATATCTTCTGCGACGACTTCGCAAACGGTCAAATTAAACCCTATTGGTCCTTCTGGTGCCACTACGCGCCGGAGCGGCTGTCCGCCGCGCCAAAGGGCGGTCTTCGCCTGACCGGCAAGGGGAATACCCCGGGAACGTCCTCGCCGATGACCTTCCCCTGCGGCGAAAAGTCCTATACGCTGGAGGTGGATGTAAGTCTGGAGGGCGCCGCGCAGGGCGGTTTGGTGCTGTTTTACGATGAAAGCCATTACTGCGGCATCGGTCTGGGAGCAAGGGGAATCCAGCTGTACAAGTACGGCGAGGCATATCTATCCATCCCCGCCGTCTCGCGCCAAATGACCCTGCGCATCATCAACGACTACAATGAAATTCGTTACGCCTACAAGCTTTTCGACGAAGGCTGGAAATGGATTGATTTCGGCTGCGAGGTCTCCGGCATCAATCACAACGCGCTCAACGGCTACAACAGCCTCCGTCCGGGGCTTTTCGCCTTGGGCGACGGCGCGGTATGCTTTCAGAACTTTCGGCTTGTTCCTGAGCAATAGATTCGCAGAAGCGATCATTACCTGCGAGAACGACGGCGGCAGTTTGTTGACCCCACAAAGTCGGCAGGCTGCCGCTTTTTCTATGGTTTTGTAAAATGCGCGCTCACCCCCGCAGCGGCGGGAAGCGCTGCCCATGCAATATATACTGCTCCCAAACCAATGCATTTTGCATTGAATGTATTGGTGATATATCTGAAATTGTGTGGAATGGAGAAATGAATCAGCGGTTCTCAAAATACACCTCAAAGAACCGATTTACTCAGAGGATGACCGAAGGATATAAGACGTTGTTAACAATAAGACGTTGTTAACAAGCGAAAAATCAACCAGAACACGTTCATTAGAACCTGTTCGAAATGTTTAAACTATTTGAAATTCATGCATCCTACATTGCTAGGATGAGAATCCGACATTATAAATGGTCGCAGAACTGTCGAGTCTGCGACCATTTATGCTTATAAAGATACTTCACCCTTCTTATATTCTACCCCTAGACTACAAAATTGTCAATCATTACCGTTGGAAATTTACAGGCGGCAACGCCGTAGCTGCGTGGTCAATGCCAAAAGTGAATTTCTCCATGGAAGCTGCGGCGGATATTCCTCGTGAATATTGGCGGATTGCCTTCGCTTGCGGCTATTTTTTTGAGCCGTCGCTCAAGCCGTCTACTCGATCGATTCGGTCTCATAGGCGACGAATTACGATTTATGGAGCAATTGCGGCGAAAACGAGCGAAAATTGTTAGAATGGACAAAGTATGACGCAAAGGAGGTGAAATGAAATGGATGAATTGGGAAACCATTTTGAAGCAGTTCAATGATTCATCAATTCTTAGAACAGAGGGGACGACAATATGTGTAGAAGAGGGGAAAACATTTATAAACGCAGAGACGGAAGATATGAGGGAAGATATATCATCGGACGAAATGAAAATGGGGGCATTCGTTTCGGATATATCTACGGAAAACAATATGCGGAGGTAAGGAGTCGATTGCTGCTCAAAAAGGCGGAGCTGATTCAAGCACGGCACCCAGATTGTATGCCTACGGCGATTTGCTTTGAAGCTTGGGCACAGGAATGGATGCTCAAGGAGGTGGGCGGACGAGTAAAGGCATCCACATATCAAAGGTACAGCACGATTATGCGCAAACATATCATGCCCTATTTGGGGCAGCTCAAGCTTGCTGACATATCCAGAGATACGGTGCAATTGCTGGTGGATGGGATGGAAAAGGCGAATTACGCGGAGGCGACCATTCGGAGCATGGTCAAATTGCTCGGAAACGCGCTGAGCGCGGCTTATGATGGAGGCATTATTCCAACTAACCCCTGCAAAGGCGTTGTGATTCGACGGACGCAGCTTTCCGAGCAGCGCGTTTTAACGCGAAGCGAGCAGGAACGGCTTCGCAGATGCGCGGAGCAAGCGGATATTCCGGCGCTGCTGGCTTTGTATACCGGAATGCGGCTGGGGGAAATATGCGCGCTACGGTGGGAAGATATCAATTGGGAAAGCGGAACGCTCTGTGTCCGCCGTACGGTGCAGCGGCTTTCCTGCCAAGGTATGCAAACCAAAACCACTCTATCCGTTGGGCTGCCCAAAACAAAAGCCTCCCATAGGGTCATTCCCGTGCCTTCCTTTCTGCTGGAGGAGTTGGCAAAGCGTAGAAAAGAGGCGACCGAGCAAGGGTTTGTTTTCGGCTCAGCCGAAGTGCCCGCTGAGCCACGCACCATTCAGCGAAGGAGCAAGCGCCTGATGAGACGCGCCGAGATCTATAACGTTCATTTTCATACTCTGCGGCACACCTTTGCAACGCGAATGCTGGAGCTTGGTACGGACATTAAGACCGTGAGCGAATTGCTGGGGCACCAGTCGGCAAAAATGACCTTGGATATCTATTCGCACAGTCTGCTTACCCAGAAAGCACGGGCGATTGAAAGCTTGGCAAAATTGTTTTAAGCCGTCAACGCCGTCACGCTAAGGCGAAAGCCCCCGAAAAACCGGCATAAAAATAGGACCGCAGACTCGACAGTTCTGCGACTTTTGGAGGAAAACATGGGTGGAGAGCGATTCGCCAATGATGCGACGGTACAGGCGTCGCTTTCGGGTTAACTGAATAGGGGCATTGCGTATTCCCCAAATGGATATTCAATATGGATTCAACTCGGGCGGAGCGGTAAAGGAAAGGGCGAGATTACAAATGCGAAATACCAAAGTGGCGAAAAGCATGGGCGCAAAACGCAGAGTACAGGAAGGGAGCCGAGGCGCTTTACAAGCGGCGCTTTCAATGCTCGTGGCGTGCTGTATGATCGCAAACCCATTGCTTTCGATGCTGACGGAAGCGCTGGCGGAGAAAAATGATTTTGGGCGCGGCGAACAGGAGCATACGCTTGAATACTATGAAAGCCAATTGATATGCGCGCAGAATGAAGACAACGTCCATACGCATACGCAGGAGTGCTACGAATGGATGCTCGTGCGTGAAGAGCCGGAATATCGCTCCGCCCCAAATGAAAATATCGAAGCGGACTTTGCTCCCGCATTCGATCTTGTGAGTTACGCTTCCTCTGAACATGAAGCATTCGAGGAAGAGCTTGCTCTTAGCGAAGTCGATGGCTCAACCGCCACAAAGAAGGCGATGGAGACCGAGAAAACGCAAAATAACGAAGCGGCTATTGCGACTGCGCACGAAGCCGAAGAGCATGAAGAAGCCGGAATCGAGGAAGAACCCGCGCCTACTGCGGAGTTGAACACAGCCGAAGCAGATACGCCGACCAAGGCTCCGGAGGCGACTCGGGTTCCAAAGGCAACCGTAGCGCCTGCGGAAACACAGGCGCCTATACCGGCGGAGGAGTCCGTGGAGGAGCCTTTGTCTACGGAGGAGCCTTTGTCTACGGAGACGCCCGCGCCTACGAAAGAATCTATGCCTACGGAAGAACCCGCGCCCACTACGCGGGAGCCTGCACCCACGGAAACCCCAATTCCGCAGGTCAATATTGAGGCTCTGACCGCGAGCTTGAGCGAAGTTTATGTAGGGCAGCCGGTTGAGCTGCATTACGCGGTAACGGGCGCGGCTGCGCTCAAGCTTACGCTCGAGGTTTCCGATGAGCGCATACTCTCGGAAACCCTGCCAATGGATATTGTGGATGGTTCTTGGACATGGACGCCGAAGGCGCATGGGGAATATGTGTTCACACTGATTGCGCAGGGCGTAGATGGCACGGAGATAGAGCGGTCGTGCACGGTTTGGGCGATTGAGCCCGACGACCTAACGCTGTCGGTATTGACCGACGGTTATTCCTGCTTTGCGGGGGATGAAGTGCGTTTCCGATTGGAATGCGAAGGGGCGGTAGAGCCCGCCGAATTTGAAATTCGCGTCAATCAGGATGAGCTTGTGCTCTATGAAGGGCAATCCCCAGCGGAGCCCATTGTCGTATGCCCCGCCGATTTGGGTAAGGCGACTTGGCTGCGGGCGGAGGCGACGGTCACAGATGCGCTGGGGCGCGTGGAGCGCGCCGAAATGGAGCTTCCTTGCGCGATTCATGCGCGGGAGTCGCGCGAAGACTGGGTAAAAGCCTTCGAGCAGCTGCAGCTTAGCGGCGATTGGCCGCACGATTTGCTAATGATTGCCGAAACGCAGCTGGGCTACCGTGAAAGTGAACTGGACTTTATTGTGAGAGAGGACGGGAGCGTACAGGGCTACACGCGATATGGTGATTGGGCGAGTCTACCCTATGAAGAATGGTGCGCTGCGTTTGCCGCCTTCTGCCTGCACTACGCGGGCGTTCCCAAGGAGGATTTCCCATGGGCGACCGACTGCCGGCGCTGGGCGGATGCGCTGAATGCGCGCGGTTTGTACGCGTCGGCGCAGGAAATTGAGCCGCGTCGGGGCGACTTGGCTTTCTTTGATTGGGATGCCGATGGGATTGCGGACCACGTTGGCATCGTCAGCGCGGTGAACGAGATTAGCGGAGCCTTGCGCGTGATTGAAGGGGACAGCGAAGGAACTGTCGCCGAGATGAAGTACCATACGACGGATGCGGAGCTATTGGGTTACGGTCTATTAAACCTTGCCTATGAATACGAGCTCGCGCGGCAGGCGAAGGAAGGCGCAGGGGCTGAGCAACCGCTCATTTATACTTTCCATGGCGTTAACGAGGAAGCTTGGCTTTCCGATATTATAAACGCTGTACAGCCCATATTCGCTGTGAGCTCGTATAGCGTAACGGTGAGCGAAGAAGCTTTGGTTCACCTTGCCCAGTCCGGTAAAAATGTTTTCTATGGCGGTCATGCCATCTGCAAAGATTATGTCGTGACCACGCTGGACTATTTTGATGAAGCGATTCTAACGCTGACCAGTAAGAACGGCAAGGATGTTGTGAAGATCGTTTTGCAAAATCCTGCGCCTGTGGCGCAAGCCGGTACGGTCATGGCGTCTACCGACGGCAAGGTTGACTTGGTTTTGAATACCGAAACTCTCATTCCGGAAGGCACGGAGCTGACCGTGGCTTCGACCACCGGCGTGGATGTGAGCGCGCAGGTTGCCGAGCGGTTCGGCGCGGATGCCGATGTGATTACTCAGTGGTTTGAAATTCGCTTGGGAGATGTGCATAAGGTCGACGCGACCGTGACCTTAAGGGATGTTATAGACCTAACCCAAATTCCCGAGGCGTATCGCAAGGATGTGAAGGCCGTCGTGTTCCATGTGACGGACGACGGTATCGATACGCTTCCCGCAACCATTGACGGCGCGAACGTGACTTTTACTACGGATGGATTCAGCGCCTTTGCGCTTTCCTATACGGTGGATTTCCATTACGCGGTCAATGGGGAAGTGTTCGATTTCGGACTTCCCGGGGGCGGCTTTGTTTCATTGACGCGTCTGGTGGACGCGCTGGGCATTGCGGCGGCGGAAAAAAACGAGGAAAAGGAATCCGCGCAGGCGTTTGTGGAAAAGGTTGCGAGCGTGGAATTCAGCGCGCCGGAGCTGGTGAGCGTATGCAAGGCGGAAGCGGATACCACCGTAGGGGCAATGAAGACCGCCCTTGGCTTGGAATGCGAATATTCGGCGGAGCTGACGCAGGAGGAAATTGCGGCAATCGACTCAAGCCCCATATCCTGCGGAGATTATGCGCTGATTAGCCTCAAGCCGTTTACCAGCAATGAGAGCCTTACGGTCACCATGAACAATGGCGACCAGTTTGTGGTGAAGGTGACGGATGCGCAGGTAAGCGATTTGAACAATCTAAAGTCCAATATGAACTACCTGATTTACACCGGCAGCGGGGAAAACTGCTATGTGCTAAAGCCGAATGGAACCACGGAAAAGGTCAGCGAGAGCCAATTGGCGGATTTGGACAACTCCTACCGTTGGAGAATTTCTATTTCCTATACCACGGGTGGCACGAGCTACTATTATGTGCGTCCGGTCAACAACGGCAGCGAGGGTCTTGTATTAAATTGGAACGATCAAGCCCTTGTGCAGCAGGGCAACAACAATATTCGGCTCATTCCACAAAATGGCGGGTATCGCTTCGAGGGCTACAACAACACCTGCCTGTATTTGGATGGAACAACGGTGAAGGGTTCCCGAACGGCGAGCAGCGTGTTTATGGTCGATTACTCTACCCGCTATACGGTGAGCACGGCAAACGCATCCATGGGTCTGGTAAACGAAGTTGGGTCGTTTACCGGCGTTGCCAACGCCTACGGCAGGAATAGTCAGGCGATCGTCGCCAAGGCGGAGCAGGGCTATCTGTTTGACCACTGGGAGCTCAACGGGCAGCGAATTGGCAATGGCGAGAATATCGCGGCGAATTCGTTGGATCTGCCCGATGGCAGTATGCTGACCGCGTTTTTCCGAGTAAACGACAACCAAAAGAGCACCGATGGAAAGCCCGGGCGCATTGTAAACAAAAAGTTCTTAGACGAGTGGATTAAGGAAATTGCCACCAGAGAGTTTCCGCTGAACAAGGCAGATACTACCAAAACTGCACAGGTGTACGATTACGCGAACCGCGTTTATCAGGTGGATATTACCTCCAAATCGAATGTATCTACATTTAGCAGCGATATCGCTCTGGCGTTTATCATTGACGTGTCTGGTTCCATGCTGTTTCCCGCCAAGCTGAGCAAGGTGACGGGCAAGGAAAACGTACAGGTTACCCACCTGAATGATAACTATGATACCAAACACAGCTTGGATACTACGAAGGATTATTTCTTCATCGCTGATGAGAATGGAACCTCTACCGTGTATCGGCTGTACTATGATGCGGATGTAGACGACACCTCATCGGGCGGAAAGGGTCAGTGGTACTACTATGACGCCTCAGAGTATCAGCTCCATGGACGCAATGGCGAAAGAGTGGGCTGGAATCAGAGCTATTCCAATGATGCATCCAATAAGTATTATCAGATCTACGAAGACGGCGATCATAACCGCACCCGTCAGTATTATTTGCAGGAAAGCCTTAGCGCCGCGATCAGGGACTTAAAGGATGCTTCCTCCAAGTTGAACCTAGCGGATGGCGGTGCAAGCCCGAAAATCAACGTGGCGTGGAATACGTTTGCCGAAAATGTGTATAAGCATGAGGACTTTGCCCAAGTGACTCAGAGCAGCCAAATCGGTCCCTCGGGAAGCGATTTATCCACCCATTGGTACACCAGCACGGATAGAGCGCTGAACGACGCCGCTGCCTTTAACTGGAGTAGTATTGCCGGCGATCAGAAATATGCCATTTTGATTACGGATGGCGCGCCGCAGAGGAACGGTAAGGCTGTACCAATCACCGATGTGGAAAGCGCGGCCGAGAACTTAAAATCTAAAGCCAAGCTAATTTCCGTCGGTCTAAGCATGAGCGACGTTACCGTAGGCTCTAATTTGTTGGATGATATTTCCAGCAGCGATGGCAACGGAGCCATGTTCTACCGCGCGGAGTACGGCGACGAGCTGGAATACATTATTCGCGAAATCGTACGCAAGATTATGGTGGATGCCATTGTAGTGGGCGATGTAGCGGATGAAATCGATTCGGCGTTCTATCCGGTGGATGAAAACGGCAACGCCCTCAATGACGGCGCGAAAATCAATTTGGATGGCACGCTGTGGAACGCCGAAACGGATGAAGGCAAGCCCTACGGCACTGTGACTAAGACCGGAGATACCTACACCGTTACATGGGAGAAGCAGGATATGCCGTGGGAGGGCTGGCGCGGTTCCGTTTTGGTTAAGGCAAAGGAGGATTTCTTCGGCGGAAATACCATCAATACCAACGTGAGCGCATCCATAAAGCCAAAGGGCTATAAGGTGAGCGAAACCGCGGATATGATCGAGTTTATTGCCGCCGATAAAACGGATGAACCCAGCAAGAAGAATCTCACAGCTACGGTCTCGCTGGATACGCCCCATGTCAATGTGGACGAGCTTTGCTTCACCGAGCATCAAACCGAGGTTACGGTGAATCTGGGCGCAACGGTGGATTCCATGACCGCCGTCAAGAACCTGTGGGAAACAATTGAGGTGTCCGAGGTGGTTACCGCCTCGGATGGAGAACACCGCAATAGCGGCGCGGAGGATCCGGACAGATCCAATCCGGAAACGTTCCTGCTCAAGGATGTGATTACGCTGACCGACGACGACTGGCTGGAGCTCATTCAAGAAGGGCACACCGTATCCAAGGAATACACAGCCTATCGCCATAACGCCGGACAGATTGTAATTGAGCTCACGCAGGAGATTCAGGCGGGCGAAACGGGCTTGTCGCCGAATGGCGGCAGCCTGCCCGAAGAGCATATCACCACGGTTGTGGGCAACGAGGTGGAAAAGTACACCCTTACGGTGCGCTATGTACCGTACCCGGCGGATACAACCAAGAATTATCACACTACGCCGGGCGGAAACCCGGGCGACCTCACAAATTACATAGAAAGCACGAATGTGCATATTGTAAACGTCATTCATGAGACCGGTTCCATTCATG
Organism: Clostridia bacterium; assembly: GCA_017460585.1. Lineage (GTDB taxonomy): Bacteria > Bacillota > Clostridia > Christensenellales > Aristaeellaceae > Faecivicinus. The sequence continues at coordinate 6,564 of JAFUAR010000223.1, read as the reverse complement.
TGCAAAAAATCTGGCGGGATCAGTACAATCAAATTGTTACATCCGACAGTTCAAAGCATCCGAGCGCGATTACTTACAACATCTATCGCGTAAAGCACGTGCATGAGTGGGATATGGAGAATCCCGTCGTTACCCAATCGCCTACGGATACGGAAATGGGCGAGCAATATTACGTATGCAAGCACAATGGCTGCGGGGCGCATAAAACCGTTTTGATTCCCTCTCTTGGCTGCGTTTGGGGCGATTGGGAAGTGGTCCAACCGGCGGAATGCGAGGTGGAAGGGTTGATGCAGCGCGTTTGCTTGAACAACCCAAACCACGTGGAACAGCAGCCCATTAATGCTTTGCGGCACGAATGGAGCGAATGGAAGATCACGCCCGCCACCTGTGATGACGACGGACAGCAGGTTCGCACCTGCGGGCGGTGCAATGCAACGCAAACTGAAGTGCTGAAGGCGCATGGGCACGATTACGACATGGAGCACGGCGTAGTCACCAAGCAGCCGACCAAGACCGAAGAAGGCGAAACGACTTACTATTGTAAGTATGATTCCTCTCACACTATAACGGAGCCGATCGCTATGCTTCCTTCGACCATTCTGATCAAATACCATCTGCGCGATCAGTGGAATACGGATACGGGAGTTACTCGAGGGGACTATACAGCACCGGATGGACAAATCGAGGTCGAAGAGGGCGGATCGATTAAGGTAACTTACAAAACCTTAAACTTGCAATCGGGGGACAAATATTCCTATGGCGGTATTTCCAATCAGGAAATCAACTTTACAACCGTTATGGAGAATAATCAAACGGCACGCTATTATTCCGTGGAAGTACCCGTGCAGGAAGGGAAAGAACTATTTATCTACTTACATAATTCAGTAGATAGCTATAGCCAATTCCTGATCGAGGCGGTTCCGGCGCCCTCCTCCAATATGAGCGCGTTTACGCCGAATCGAACGCCGTTGAAGGCGCGCAGGCTCGCGAGCGCGGAGGAAGCGCAAACGACCGATCAGACTGGCTATGCGCCGTTGGATGAAAAAATCGCGCGCATTGGCTACACCGATGCGCAGGGAGAACACAAGTACTACATTGTGGAACAATACGCCATAGGTGAAACGCTCGGAGCGGCGGATGGCTGGACCAAGAACTATGCCGTGGATTTGGACGACCTCTCCGGCAACGTTTGGGAATACTATTTTGTGGAGACCGATCCCACATCCGGTTGGACGACCACCTATTCCGGACAGGGTCCCGACGGTTTGACCAATGGCGGCACTACGGTAATTACCAACAAGCAGGAGTCGCAGGAAGGCGCGCTCAGGTTCACCAAGACCGTTACGGTCAATGGCAGCCCCAGTGCAGCACTGAACGGCGTGTATAGCTTTAGCGTGACCGGACCTGCTCCCGCGTCCGAAACGGTGGCAACGGTGCAAATTAAGGTGATCAACGGCAACGCCGCGGAGTACAGGCTGAACGGTGCAGAGGAGTATACGGCGCTGCCCGCAGACGGGTATGTGGTGATTCCGAACCTCGCCGAGGGTGATTATACCATTACCGAGACTCCCGTGAGCGGCATGACCGCCACCGTAAGCGGCGGTAGCGGAAGCACCTCCGAAACACAGAGCAACAGCGTGACCGTGCACGTCACGGCGGGCGAAAACACCCCCGGGGCGGCGGCTACGGCAAGCTTCAATAACAACAAGGAAGTGGGAAGCCTTAGCCTGCAAAAGTTGGTGGAGAATTATGGCGCCAGCGATGTGTCCGATCAGGCGTTCAGCTTTACCGTAACCCTGACGGCGCCAAGCGGCGTGACCTTCGATGCGAGCTATCCTACGGCGACCACGCTCGAAGGCGGCGCAGAGGTTGAAGGCAGTGCGAACGCTGGCAGCCCGATCGCCGTTACCCTCAAGGCGGGCGACACTTGGCGCATCGACAACCTGCCAAAGGGTACGAGCTACGTTATTTCCGAAGGCGACCTGCCTGTGGGGTGGCTGCTGGCAAGCGCCACAGGGCAATCCGGTACGATCGGCGGCGCGGGCACGACCGAAACGGCAGTTTTTACCAACCGGTACGTCGAGACCACGGCAAAGCCTGTGGGTATAAAGACCTTAGAGGGTAGAAACTGGAACAATGACGCCTTCAATTTCACGCTGACACCGACGGGGCAAACCCTTACTGCCGTTGCCGATGGCGCGGTGAAGCTGCCTGCGGGCGCGAATGCGCAATCGCCCTACGCCATAAGCGCCACGGCGACACAGAACTCCGGCTCCGGCAGCGTTTCCTTCGACTTTGGCGATATCACCTTCTTGCAGGAGGGCGAGTATACCTTTGCAATGCAGGAAACCGCGGGAAGCGACGAGCACATTCAGTACGCCGGCAATACCGTAACGGTGCAGGTGCTGGTAAAGAAAAATAGCGAAACGGGCGCCTTGCAATCGAGCGTTTCGTATACGAACACTGCCGATGGCGCGGCGGACAATGAATTTATCAACGCCTACTCCGCCAGCGTTTTTGCCCGGATTGAAGCGGCGAAGGCTATGCAAGGCGGCGAAGCGCCTGCGACCGGCGCGTATAGCTTTACACTAACAGCCAATGGCGACGCGCCGATGCCGCAAAACGCTTCTGAAGGGGAATGCGTCACGACCAATAATGGCGCTGTTGTCGCCTTTGGCGATATCGCTTACACCCTGAGCGACATGGCGACGACATCCGCAGGAGGCGACGTGGTTTACGCCGCCGAGAAGGAGTTTACCTATACCTTAACGGAATCTGTGCCGCAGGAGGCGAACGAGGGCAATGGTTATATTGCCAGCGGCATTCAGTACGACCCGACGGAGTATACCGTTACGGTGAAGGTCGCTTACGATGAACAAACCGGCGCCTTGACCATTGTAGAAGGATACCCGCAGTACAAGAAGGGATCGACCGAAGCGGCGCCGACCTTCGTAAATCGGTCGGTCAAAGATTTCGCGTTCAAGAAAGCTTGGGCGGGGCTCAACACCAGCTGGCCGGAAGGGGAGGAGATTACCGTAGACCTATATCGGCAGCTCAAGAATGGCGATGCGATGGTGGCGGGCACCCTTGCAAAGGTGACCAGCGTGAGCTTGAACGCCAACGGGCTGGCGCAGCCGAATGCTTCACTCGAGCTCGCAGCTTCTACAAGCGACGGCGCGACCACATTCACGTTCAGAAATCTGGATGCTAAGGGAACGGTCGATGTCGATGGAAGCAGCGTATCCGGCGATTGGATCTACTATGTGAAGGAGACCGGCTCGAAGCTGGATAAGAGCTACGGTATTGCCTATATCGATGGAAACGGCAATGTCAAAACGGGCGAAAACTACGCCCTGAACGGCGAAACCATTCAGAATACCGAATGGGGCTATGTGCTTCCCTCCACCGGCGGCAGCGGTACAATGCCCGTTTACACCGCCGGCACGAGCTTGTTGCTTCTGGCGGCATGGCTCGTCGGAAAACAGAGAAGGCGGTATTCGAACCGCAACGCATAACTATGGTACTTGCCCCGACGGCGCGGCAGCCGGATGAAGGGCAGGACAAGCAATCGGTATGAGCGCGCCCAACGCTGGAACGAGCGAAACGACGCGTTGTACATACGCAAAACGACCGTGGCGCGATCTGACAGCTGGAGACCGCGCAAAGCACCTACTCCTTCCATGAGGCTTGAACGGCAGCCCGCATGGCAGGGTGAAAGGGCTTTGGAGCATCAACGCTGTGAGATCTGAACTGGAGCTCGCCATGCGGGCGCCAAACCGCGCGCATTGATTGAATGAGGCGCGCGAGGGCGGCGGCGTGGCGGGCAATCCCAAGCGCATATTTTCGCCGGACAGTGCATAAGCTCGGCGGATGGGTTCGGGCTTCCTCCTTTGCGCAGTACACGCCAGTATGGCGACAAAGGAAAAGCTCCCAATGCGCGGCAGGATTATGAAATCACAGCGCGCCCAACCCCAAACCATGGTTTTCTAAAAACCCAATCCGGAGCGGAATTCCAAGGAAACCGACGGCGCGGGAAGGGTTCACTCAACGGTTCGTTTCGAAATGAATCCCAATTGCTGGGAGCGGAAAGGATGTGGTGATCGACAAAAAACAACGCGTCGGGGCAGCGTAAACCGCGGGCGGGGAATGTACCGTTTCGCAGGGCGATCGCCCCGCAAGTTTCGCCTGTGAGGCGCGCAGCGGATTTGCCGCGCGCATACGCGCAGGGAGACAAACACCATGCTTGGTCGGGACCGTGCCCTTGCTCGTGCGGGGGGACAAGGTAAGGATAAGGGAGCATGAGACGCATCAACGCCACAGATGCGGGGCATGGTCGAACCAAGGTGAGTACATAAAGGAATTTGAACCAACCATGCTTCGGCATGAGAAAGAAAGGACAAAGAACAATGAAGAGTATTAAAAAGATTGGCGCACTCGTCGTCGCCATGCTGCTGGCTCTGGTTATGGCGGTGCCCGCAATGGCGGACCAGACTGTGACTTTGAGCGGAGGTGAAGGCTCTATCACCATCACCAATGCGACCAAAGACCAGTCCTATACAGTTTACCGCTTGTTTGATGCAAAGATTGGTGCAGACAATAGCGGCGCAATCGTATACGAAACGACGAAGACGAACCTGACCGCCGGCGGCATCGATGGCTCCGATTGGTTTACTCTGGCAAACGGCAAAATCACTGCAAAGGATAGCTTTGATGAGAGCGTTTTGAAGAGTGAGAATTTCAAGACGTGGGCCAAGGCGTTTGGCACGCTGGTCGGTTCGACAGTAGAAGCGGCCGACACTACGCTGAAGTTCGATAAAATACCCTTTGGCTATTACTTCATCGAGTCTACGCTGGGCGTGGCGTTGACCGTGGATAGCGCCAATCCGGACGCGATCGTGGTCGATAAGAATCAGGGTCCCAGCTGGGATAATGGCGATGAAAAACCCGGTAAGGTTATCATCGAGAATAATCAAAAGGTGACCGTCAACGAAGCGAGCTTGAACGAGGATATCGAGTTTGATATCGGCGTAGATGCGACCAACTACCATGGCGAAAATAAGATTCATAAGTACATCATTTACGATGAGATGGATCCCGGTATGACCTATAAGAAGGGTACGCTGACCGTGAAGGTGGGTGACCAGCCTCTTACTGCGAGTGATTACACCATCGAATACTACACGGCTGATGGCAATAAAGCTGCTGACGACCTGTCCGATGCGCAGAGTTTCCGCGTGGACATCAAGTGGACGCAAGACGGCACCAAGGATACCGCTTTGAAGTACGAGAGCCCCGTGGAAATCCATGTGAACTACCATGGCTTCTTGGATGCTGCGAAGGGCGATAAGGTCAAATATACTTCCGCCAACTACAACAAGGCGAACTTCGACTGGGTGGACGATGGCGACAATAACGAAGAGCCCGACAAGAAGCATCCGAACCACCAAGAGCCCGAAAAGACGACCGAGACCTTCACCACTCAATTGAAGCTGAAGAAGGTCGATGAGAACGGCGATGCTTTGACCGGCGCGGAGTTCACCCTGACGACTAGCAATGGCGCAAAGGTGCTCATTACCACTGCTGGTGTCTTTGAAAGCGCCACCGAAGATGCGACGCACTATAAGCTCAACAATGGCAAGTACACCACGCAAGAACCGACCGATGAGACTAAAGACGCTTACGCTGAACTGACCAAGGGCTATAAGATTGTTACCAAAGTAACTGTAGTAGGCGAGGAGCAGACCGAGACTACGATGAAGGGCAGCGTTGGCAACGACGGTACGCTGCTGTTCCAGGGCTTGGGCGCAGGTGACTACAAACTTTCCGAAACCCAGGTGCCCGATGGCTACAATAAGGCCGCGGACATTGAGTTTACGGTATCCTTCAACGCGACTACGCAAAAGTTTGCATCCGACAATTCGGCGGTAACGCTGAATGACGAGAACTATCTGGAAACGACGGTTGAGAACAAGAAGGGCGCCGAACTGCCTTCCACCGGTGGCATCGGTACCACCATCTTCTATGCGGCGGGTTCCGTTCTGGTGCTGGCTGCGGTGGTGCTTCTGGTGACCAAGCGCAGAATGACCAATCGTTAATTTCGCCCTACAGATTTGCCGCTTGAGCGGCTTTCAGCAGCCCTGCCTTCGGGCAGGGCTGCGCCATTCGATCAATCGAGTGAATGAACTACGAGCGCCGCGAAATGGAAAAGGGGATTGAGAGAGCGTCGGCGCGATTGAACGTTGCCAATCACGGAAGAATGGTGCGGATATGAGTAGCGGAGGGGAAACTCATGAAGGTGACGTCAGGCTATAGAGTGGGGCAGCTTGTCGTTGAACGATCGACCGATCAGCGGCGGGGCGGCTACTGCGTATGGGTGTGCCGCTGCGATTGCGGAAACGAGATTTTGCTGGATACGCGGTATTTGCAGCGGGGTACAATTACAAACTGCGGCTGTATCCGCTCTGTGAGACCGGGAACGCGGAACGTGTGTGGGCAGCGTTTTGGCAAGCTGGTCGCCCTAGAGCAAACAGACGAGCGTAGCAGGGGAACGGCGCTGTGGCGTTG
>JAFUAR010000222.1 GCA_017460585.1 Clostridia bacterium | reverse complement strand
CGCGCTGCCCACAGCAGGATGCGCCTGAGGCAAATCAAGTGGAAATGGACGCGCGCCTCTATCTCATGAATTGTCTGTTGAATGGCGACGATATGCGCGCGGCAATCGCGAAGGCGAAAGACGCCGGATATTCCAGAAACGATGTATATAAGGCCAAGCTCGAATTGATTCAGCGCATTGAAGACATGGAACTATAATAAACGCCCGTTTCGGCAGGTGAGAAGCCGAAACGGGCGTTTGCAATTGTCGGTTTATTTCCACATAATCCATGCGAAATCTCCGGCGGGCACATCCACAATGCGACCGGAGCGGTCTTCTCCCGTCCACAAATCGTAGCAGGGTTCGTTTTCATTGAGCGCGACAATCTGCGCTTCATCGGAAAAATTGAACAGCGCCAACAGCTTTTCGCCGTCCTTATACCGTCCAATGCCCAGCACCGAATCGTTGCCGGTTTCCAGAAGCCATACGTCGGCGGAACCGTCGAATACGCGGTGTGCCGCGCGCAGCGCTTCCAGTCGCGTGATGCTGCCGAATATACGCGACTCCACAGCGTCGGGCTCCGTGCGCTTTTGCGCGTTGTCCCAATTCATATCTCCGCGATGGATGTAGCGGCTGTCTTCCGCCTTGAGCGGGTCGGCGTGGTACGCATCGTCGTTCAGCTGACCAATCTCGTCGCCCGCGTACAGCACCGGTATGCCGCTGAGCGTCAGCATATACGCGTGCAGCATAATATCCAGCGTAAGCGCACGTTCAATAGCGGCGGGGTCGCCGCTTGCGAGCGCGGTCTGTAAGCCGCAAAGCGAGGCGGTCGTACCGCACAGGCGCGCATCCTGCAGGCGCGGGTCGTCGTTGTACAGCTCTCCCCGCGAAGGACTGCCGGGCCATTTGCCGGTAAAATAGTCGTTCAGGTATTTTTTGTGCGGCGCTTCCGTCTGACTGAATTGGTTCAGGAATTCATAGTCCAGTCCCCAGCCAATGTCGTCGTGGCAGCGCAGGTAATTCAGGAAGGTGTACATTTTTGGCAACGCGAAAACCTGCCCCAGCTGGTGGCGCAGCAAGCGTACATCGCGAGTGGCTACGGTGTGCCATGTGCTCGCCATGGTGGTCACGTTGTACAAAAGGTGGCATTCGGGCTTTTCTACCGTGCCGAAGTAGGGCACTACCTTGCTGGGTTCCATTACAATCTCGCCCAGCAGCAGCGTGCCGGGGCATACAATTTCGCAAGCCATGCGCATCATGCGCACCAGCGTATGTACCTGCTTGAGATTGCGGCAGGTCGTACCCAGCGCCTTCCAGATGTAGGGCGTAGCGTCCAAACGGATTACATCAATGCCTTGGTTGCACAAGAACAGCATATTGTCCGTCATGTCGTTGAATACGGTGGGGTTTGCATAGTTCAAATCCCACTGGTACGGCCAGAAAGTCGTCATAACCACCTTGTTGGCTTCGGCGCACCAGCTGAAATTGCCCGGCGCGGTGGTGGGAAATACCTGCGGCACGGTTTGTTCGTAGGCGTTGGGAATTTCCCAGCTGTCGTAAAAGAAGTAACGGCGCTGGTATTCCGGATCGCCCGCGCGGGCGCGCTTCGCCCATTCGTGGTCTTCACTGGTATGATTCATTACGAAGTCGAGACACACGGCAATTCCGTGATCGTGGCAGTCCGTACATAGGTTAGAAAGGTCCTTCATGGTGCCAAGCTCAGGCTGCACCTTTCGGAAATCGCTCACGGCATAGCCGCCGTCGCTGCGCCCTTCGGGACTTTCCAATATGGGCATGAGGTGCAGGTAGTTCACTCCGCAATCCTGTATGTAATCCAGCTTGTTCTGAACGCCCTTGAGGGTGCCCGCAAACGCGTTTACGTACATCAGCATACCTACCAAATCGTGTCCCTTGTACCAATCGGGGTTTGCCTCGCGGTCGCGATCGATTTGCTTGAGCGCCTCCGGTCGGCTTTCGTACGCCCGATACAGCATGGATACGAAGTAATCGTACGCCTGCATATCGGAATGGTACAATTCGCAATACAGCCACTTGAGCTCGTCGGAATGGCGGGCGAAGCGGCGGGCAAATTCGGAAGACCATGCGGTCTGATTCATAAGCAGCCTCCTTTCCTCTGGGTCGGGTCGAAAGTAGCGGCAATGGGTAAATCCCGTTTCAGCAGCGATTCGATGCGCGTCGCCGTCTGTTCGGGCGATAGATCGGTAGTATCAATCACGTGGGCGGGCACGTCGCGATACAGCGGCAGTCGCACAATGGAGTGTTCCACGCTATTTGCCCCGCGCAGTCCGGACGCCACATCGCCTTGAATGCGCGATTGCAGCGCTTCCGGCTGGCAGGTAAGCGCCACGGGCAACGTCCGACAGGAATTGAGGGGCAGGCGAGCGTACAGCTCGCGCCAAATCTGTACCTCGTGCAGCACCCAGCAGAATAGTATGTTTCGATATTCCGTGCAATGGATGAAGCTTTCAAGCAGGTGCGAGATATTGCCTAGCGCCATGCGCTTTGTCTCGGCGGTTACAATGAAGGGATCGGCATACCAGCTGCGGCACACCGTAGTCTTGCCGACGCCCATAGTGCCGGAAACGATGATTAGATTCTTCATGCGAATCAAAAAAGCCGCCGCAAAAGCTGCGACGGCATATGGATACTCTTATTCGGACACGTAGGGCAGCAGCGCGATGGCGCGGGCGCGCTTGATCGCGGTAGACAGCTGACGCTGGTGCTTCGCACAAGTGCCCATCATGCGGCGGGGCAAAATCTTGCCGCGCTCGCTGGTGAAGCGGCGCAGATTCGCAACATCCTTATAATCGATATGCTGAACCTTGTTTACGCAGAATGCGCATACCTTCCTGCGGGGCTTGCGACCACGGGGACGGCGTACGCGTTCGCCTCTCTCTTCAGACATTATAGCGTTCCTCCTTAATCACATTTGAACGGTTAGAACGGAAGCTCGTCGTCGTCCACCTCGGTAAAGCCGGTCGGGGCGCTTGCTCCGTAATTCATCGGCGGTTCGGCGGGCGGCGGGTTGTCGGTGCGCGGCGCGCCCGCGCCATCGTTGCGCGAGCTCGCGAATTCAAAGTTATCGGCAATAATTTCGGTGACATAGCGCTTGGAACCGTCCTGCGCATCATAGGAACGGGTCTGAATGCTGCCTTCCACCGCTACCTTCATGCCCTTGCGGAAGTAACGCGCCGCAAAATCCGCGCGCTGCCGCCAAGATACGATGGTGAGAAAATCCGCCTCGCGTACGCCCTGCTGGTTGGCAAAGGGACGTTGTACCGCCAAACGGAAGGTACACTGCGAAATGCCGGACTGGGTCGTACGGGTTTCCGGATCGTTTGCCAAATTACCGATCAGAATGACTTTGTTCATATTCGCACCTGCCTTTCAGGCATAGGGGTTATTCGGCTTCCGAAACGGGGGCTTCGTCATCGACGACTTCCGCAACAGGCGCTTCGGCAACAGGTGCCTCGGCTACGGGCGCGGCGTCGGCGTTCTCGCGGGGCTGATAGGGCTTCAGCGGCTCGCGCTTGGCGGGCAGCTCGCCTTCATAGCGAATCACGAGGTAACGCAGAACGGGCTCCGCAATCTTCATGTTGCGTTCGAGCTCGCGGGGCAGATCGGAAGGCGCCTTGATGTACATCAGCACATAATAGCCCTCGGTCTTATACTGAATGGCGTAAGCCAAACGGCGCTTGCCCCACTCATCGATACGATCCACTTCGCCGCCGTTCTTCTTCACGAGATCGGAAAAACGGTTGATCAGGTCAACTCTCGCGCCATCTTCCAGCGCGGGGTCGATCACGTACATTACTTCATACTGGTTCATGGTGTTTCACCTCCTTATGGACTTCGGCCGCAGTCGGTTCGCTGCGGCAAGGATGCGCCAACGCTTATTATAGCGCAATCGGGGGATTTGCGCAACGTTTAAATGTTAAATATTCCCAGCGCCGCGCTTTATCCCCGCTTGGGCAGCGTGCCGAAGAAGTGCACTACGTTAATATCCTCTTCACGGAATTCGCCGTGATTGCCGTGTCCGTCCCAATCGGTGTGGTTGCCATGGTCCGGCGCGAACGCGACAAGTGTGTTATGCGCCTTCCAACACTCTTCCGCCTTTTGACACAATGCGTGGAAAGCGGCAATGTTATCCTTCGCGGCGCTCAGCGCTTCCGGCGCTTCGGGCGCGGTCTTATGAATCATGTCGTCGTACGCCTGATTGTAGGCGACGATGACATCATACTCATCCTTTTCAATGAGCTCCAACGCCTTTTGTACCACGTCGCCGTCATAGGGCAGCAGGAAGTAGTCAATGTTTCGCCCTCCGAAGATTATCGCCATGCTCGATCCGCTTACCGCAATCAGCGCCACGCGCTTTCCTGCACGGGGCAGCGAATCAAATAGAGAATCGATGGTGATCACCGGCTTTTCGTAGCGCTGTATGCCATGAACGGCGGGCATCGCGCCGGTAAACATTGTGCCGAAGCATACGGGCGTTACGGAGGGCATCATGGTGGAAAGCGGCGCCGCCAGCGGCGCGTATTCCTGCACCGGTACCATCCAATCGGTATACTTTTGCCAAAACCAGTGTCCGATACAGTCGGGATTATAGATGAGCACGCGGTCTGCGCGTCCGTTCAGCGTGCGATCGACCAGCTTCACCACGGAAGGTAGGGGCTCTGCGCTGTGCTTTGGCGCTTCCGTTCCGGTAGCTGCGGCAATGGTCGCGGCAAATTGCGTCATGGACCAATGATTCATCATAGCGGTTTCCTCCTTCGAGATTGACGGGGAATGGTTTATTGTTTACAATATGATAAGGTTCAAATGGAAGGAAGTGGAGAGATGTCGCAATTCCGTGAAAAGCTGCGCCGGCGCGTGGAGGTTCAAACCGCCCGCGACCATACGCGTATGCGCCGCTGGAGCCGCAATCGGGAAGCGCGCATATTGCGCACCGTGGACGCGCCGTTCCTGCTAATATGCATTCGCGTATGCGCGCTGTGCATGGCGGCGGGCACGTTGTTGTGCGTATCCGGCGATTTGGCGGGCTGGCTGCGCGCGGGCAGTGACGAGGCGCGTTTGCGTTTTTTGCGCAATGCCGCCCTCTCCGCACTCGTGGTGTGGGGCTGTTTGCCGCCATCGTCATTCCCTGCGCCGTCGCGCAGCTGCGCAAGGGGTTCGATCATCCGTGGTTCGCGCAGCACAGGCTCACGCGCAAGGGCAAACTGCGTATGTCGCCAAAGCGCAAATTGCACATTTGCATTGCGGTTTCGGCAATTGGGTTCGTCTTCTTTCTGCTCGCGTTTTTACTGACCCGCGCTTTCGCCTGAAATCAACGCGTTCAGCGCGTCGTACAGGTTGCGGGTTTCCGCGTCCGAAGTCTCGTTAATCACGTACAATCCTTTGTTGG
>JAFUAR010000221.1 GCA_017460585.1 Clostridia bacterium | reverse complement strand
GGTGAATTATGACGGTGAAACCGATATTACCGCCACCTCCACGAAGACCTTTGAGCAGGGCGTGGTGGTGATTGGTCGCGCCAAGGCATGGACTGAAAGGGATTTCAGCTATGACATTACGGGCGGCGTAGACTTCATGCAGAACATCGCCGAGCAGGTCGCGGGCTACTGGGAAGGCATTGATCAAGAGCAGATTCTCGCGATTCTGAACGGTATTTTTGCTATGACCGGCGCGAAGAATTTGGAATTTGTACAGAACCACACTTACACCGAAGCGGGCAACATGAGCGCCACAACGCTCAACAGCGCTACCCAGAAGGCTTGCGGCGCGAATAAGAAGGCGTTTAACCTTGTGATTATGCACAGCGCAGTTGCGACAAACCTCGAAAATTTGAAGGTGCTGAGCTTTTTGACCCAAACCGACAAAGAGGGTTTGACCCGCGAAATTGGACTTGCGACGTGGAACGGCAAGGCGGTAGTCATTGATGACGATATGCCCGTGAAGGAAGTTGCCGCTTCCGGCTCCGGCGATTCCGCTGTCGCCGCCCAGACGGAATATACCAGCTACGTACTGGGCAACGGCGCGTTTAGCTATGAGGATATCGGCGCAAAGATTCCCTACGAAATGGCGCGCGATGCAGCGACCAACGGCGGCGTGGACACCCTGTATACCCGCCAGCGCAAGGTTTTCAGTCCCTTCGGCATTAGCTACGAGAAGGCAGATCAAGCTTCCGCTTCCCCCACCGATGCAGAGCTTGCCAAGGGCGCGAATTGGACGCTGGTGCACAGCGGCGAAAGCACTGAATCGAAGCGCACGTACATCAACCATAAGGCGATTCCGATTGCCCGAATTATTTCTTGGGGTTAATTGAAGGGAGGCGCTGAGGATGGCGAACCGCGTTGAAACGCACAATCTGCATAAGGAAAACGCTTCCACCTTCGGCGCTTTCTTTTTGCACGAAGTGGAAAATCTTCTAAAGGCGATGGGCTACGTGAAACAGCCCGAGGATGATTGGTTATTTGGGTTTTGCGTTCAAAAGGTCGATGAGCAGATTAAAAACGCTTGCAATGTTCCCCGAATTCCCCACGGCTTAAATAAAACCGCGATTTCATTGATGGCGGCTGAATTTTTGCTGACAAAGCTTTCATCGGGGCAAACTTCCGGTTTGGAAAGCTTGAATTTTGAAACTGTGGTGAAACAGCTTCAGGAAGGGGACACAAATATTGTGTACGCCGTGGACGCAAACAGTTCGGATTCGGCGCAAATGGCGCTTTTTCTGAATGGCTTGAAAACGGCGGCACAGGCTCAATTTGTGTCATATAGGCGGGTAAAATGGTAAACAGTCCATTGGTTAGGCTTTGGAAGGATACGTTCACAGTGACCGTAAGGAAGCCATATAAGCGGGCGAACAAAAGCAACGGATTTCGCGAATTCATATCGATTCGAAATGAGCCTTGCAAGGTGTCGTTTTCGGATAACATTGCTTTTAACCAGTTGGCTGAACCGGATGGAGTTGCAAGTCCCGTAAAGAAAATTGTGAAATTGATCTGCGCGGCTGATTTGGATATTCCGATGGGCAGTAAGATATCCATTACGCACAAGGGTCAAACCATCGATTATACGCATACCTCCC
>JAFUAR010000220.1 GCA_017460585.1 Clostridia bacterium | reverse complement strand
GTGTCGGGGATCGCAATCCCCGACATTCAATCCGCAGCGGCGGCGTGTACGCCGCGAGGACGCGGACCAAGTGTCCGCTTCCTTGCAGGTTTTGCGCCCGGAAACCGCATAGCGGTTTCAGCAAAACCTGAGGGGGTGGCATTGGCGGGGGACGTGTCCCCCGTCCACTAACTGTGAAGACGTAGGCTGAACAGTAACAGCAAAAGCTGTGAAGCATCGGGGAAAATCCCGCTTCACAGCTTTTCATTGTTGAACCTGCGGACGCGTTTGACGAAACATTCATTCGCCAGCCGACCGCGTTATTGAATCAGAGTTTCCTTAGAAGTTGACGACCTGAGCGAAGTCCTCCGCCTTGAGGCTCGCGCCGCCGATCAGACCGCCGTCGATCTCGGGCTGCGCCATGAGTACCTTTACGTTGGAGCCCTTCATGCTTCCGCCGTACTGAATGCGGATATGCTCCGCGGCGTAGCGACCTAACTTGTCGGCAACCGCCTTGCGGATGACGCCGATGGTCTCGTTCGCCTGCTCGTCGGTCGCGGTCAAACCGGTGCCGATGGCCCATACGGGCTCGTAGGCGATGACTACGTTCTCCAGATCGCTGGCGTGCAGTCCGTGCAGCGCCATCTGGGTCTGATAGGTTACGATCATGTCGGTATAGCCGGCTTCGCGCTCGTCCTTCAGCTCGCCCACGCATACAATCGCCTTCAGACCCGCCTGTACCGCCGCAACGGTGCGCAGGTTGACGGTCTTGTCGGTTTCGCCGAAGTACTGGCGGCGCTCGGAGTGACCGATGATGACGTACTCTACGCCGGAAGCCTTCAGCATATCCGCGCTGAGCTCGCCGGTGTACGCGCCGGAAGCCTTAAAGTGTACGTTCTGCGCGCCGAGCTTAATGTTGGTGCCCTCGATGATGGGCTTGACCGCCGCGAAGTTGACCGCGGGCGTGCAAACCACTACGTCGCACTTGGCGTTCTTCACCAGCGGAATCAAATCGGTCACCAGCTTGGCGGCCTCTTCGGGGGTCTTGTTCATCTTCCAGTTGCCCGCGATGATGGGACGACGCTCCGGTACCACGCGATCCAGCAGGCATACCACGCCGGGCAGCTCCTTGCCCTCGAGGAATTCCAAGGACGCGCCGCCGCCGGTGGAGATGTGACTCATGCGATCCGCCAGACCCATCTGGGTAACTGCGGCCGCGCTGTCGCCGCCGCCGATAATGGTGATGGCGTGCGATTCAGAGAGGGCTTCCGCGATGGCGAGGGTGCCCTTGGCGAAGTTCGGCAGCTCGAATACGCCCATGGGTCCGTTCCACACGATGGTGCGCGCCTTTTTGATCTCATCGGAGAACAGCTTCACGGTTTCCGGACCAATGTCCATGCCCTCGAAGTTGTCGGGAATGTTGCGGGAGTGCGCGGTAATGCGCTCGCAATCGTTGGAGAAGCTGTCGCCGCATACGTTGTCCACGGGCAGCAGCATTTTTACGCCCTTTTCGTTGGCGAGCTCAATGAGCTCCTTCGCCAAGCCGATGCGCTCCTCGTCCAGCAGGGAGCGACCCACCTTGCCGCCCATGGCGACCTGGAAGGTGTAGGACATACCGCCGCCAATCAGCAGCACGTCTACCTTCTCCAGCAGAGCCTTGATGACGCCGATCTTATCCTTGACCTTCGCGCCGCCCAGAATGGCGAGGAAGGGGCGCTCGGGGTTCTCCACCGCGTTGCCCAGGAACTGCAGCTCCTTCTCGATCAGGTAGCCGCCCACCGCGGGCAGGTACTGCGCCACACCGGCGGTAGAGGCGTGCGCGCGATGCACCGCGCCGAACGCGTCGGATACGTAGATATCCGCCAAAGAAGCCAGCTCCTTGGCGAACTCGGGATCGTTCTTTTCCTCTTCCGCGTGGAAGCGAACGTTTTCCAGCAGAATCGCCTTACCGGCTTCCACTTCGCCGGCGAGCTTCTTCGCGTCGGGACCGATGACGTCCTTGGCAAGCTTCACTTCGAAGCCCAGCTTCTCGCTCAGGCGCTTGGCCACGGGCGCGAGGGAATACTTCATGTTGAATTCTCCCTTGGGGCGACCCAGATGCGAGCACAGAATCACGGCCGCGCCGTTGTTCAGCAAATAGCGAATGGTGGGCAAAGCGGCGTTGATACGGGTTTCGTCGGTGATATTGCCCTCGGCGTCCTGCGGTACGTTAAAGTCGCAGCGCACAAGAACCTTCTTGCCGGATACCTGAATATCCTCAATGGTCATCTTGTTCAGATTCATGGGAATCAACTCCTTTTATGTTTGGGATGCGCAGGCGCGCCCATCGCACCCTCACTGGCATTATTTTATCACATTTCGCGGGCGATGAAAAGAGCGAAAGCGCTACTTTTTGCAAAAGAACGGGGCGATTTGCGTAAGTTCGTTCGCTCGCACGAATCGCTTTAACGTTTGTGTGCTACAATACGCCCAATTCAAACCCACTGTGGAGGTGAGCCTGCGTTGGCGGAGGCGATCATCAGCATACGGGACGTATGCTTTCAATACGACGGCGCGGAAAAGCCGGCGGTCGATCATGTGAGCCTTGAAATTCAAAAGGGCGAGTTTATCGCGGTGCTGGGCAGAAACGGCAGCGGTAAATCCACGCTGGCAAAGCTGTTAAACGCGCTGCTGCTGCCCACCTCCGGCGAGGTCGTGGTAGACGGCGTGCAGGCGAAGGGCGAGGACGACGCGCTTCCGGTGCGCGAGCGCTGCGGCATGGTCTTTCAAAATCCAGACAACCAAATTGTGGCGACCATTGTGGAAGAGGACTGCGCGTTCGGGCTGGAAAACATGGGCGTGCCTTCCGAAGAGATTCGCCGCCGCGTGGATGAAACGCTGCGCGCCGTGGGCATGGAGATGTACGCCGAATCCTCGCCCAATATGCTCTCGGGCGGGCAAAAGCAGCGCGTCGCAGTGGCGGGCGTGCTGGCAATGCGCCCCAAGATTATCGTGTTTGACGAATCCACCGCCATGCTGGACCCCGTGGGCAGGCGCGACGTGCTCTCCCTCGCCAAGCGCTTAAACCGCGAGGAGGGCATTACCATTGTTTGGATTACGCACTTTATGAACGAGGCGGTGCAGGCGGACCGCGTGGCGGTCATGGCGGATGGAAGGCTGGAAATGCTGGGAACGCCCCAAAAGGTGTTTGCCGATACCAAGCGCATCGAGGCGCTGGGCTTGGAGGCGCCCGAAATGCTCGCCTTCGGCGCGGCGCTGATGCGCAGGGGCGTAAAGGGGCTGCCGCAGGGCGTAATGACCGTGGAGGAAATGGCGGAGGCGTTATGGCGATTGAAGTCAAGGGCTTGACCCACGTATATATGCAGGATACGCCCTTTGAAACGCGCGCGCTCAACGAAATATCGCTGAGCGTGAACGACGGGGAATTCATAGGCATTATCGGACACACCGGCAGCGGCAAGAGCACGCTCATATCGCACCTGAACGCCTTGGAAAAGTCCGCGGCGGGCACGGTGTTTGTGGACGGCATCGATCTGGGCGGCAAGGACGTGGCGCTTTCGGATGTGCGCAGGCGCGTAGGGCTGGTGTTCCAGTATCCGGAATACCAGCTGTTCGAGGAAACCGTGGAGAAGGATATCGCCTTCGGTCCGAGCAACCTCAAGCTCCCGCAGGCGGAAATCGCCGCGCGCGTGGAGCGGGCGATGGCGCAGGTGGGTCTTGCGCAGGAGCTCAAGCAGGTATCGCCCTTTGAACTCTCGGGCGGGCAGAAGCGGCGCGTCGCCATTGCGGGCGTGCTGGCCATGCAGCCCTCCACGCTCATATTGGATGAACCGGCGGCGGGGCTGGACCCCGCGGGTCGGCGCGATATGCTGCGTCTCATTCAGTCGGTGCATGAATCCCGCGTAACGGTCATTATGGTGAGCCACTCCATGGACGACGTGGGGCGGCTGTGCGATCGCGTATTTGTGCTCAATCACGGCAGCATCGCCCTTTCGGGCACGCCCGCGGAGGTGTTCGAGCACGCCGAGGAGTTGCGCGAAATCGGGCTGGACGTGCCGGAATACGCGCGCTTGGCGGCGCTGCTGCGCCAAAAGGGCTTCGATATTCCGCAAGGGGTATACACTCTGGAGGCAATGGAGGAAGCCGTGCTGCGCAATTTGCAAAACGAGGGGGTGCGACCGTGCTGAAGGACATTACACTGGGGCAGTTCTTTCCCGGCAGCTCGTTTTTGCACCGTATGGACCCGCGCGTTAAGCTGGTGCTCACGGTGGCGCTCATCGTCATCGTGTTCATTTCGCAGGGCTTCATCGGCTTTGGGGTAATACTGCTGTTTATACTGCTCGCGGCGTTCAGCTCCGGCATCAAGCTCAAGTTTTTGGTGCGGGGCTTAAAGCCCATACTGTTTATCGTGCTGTTCACCTTCGTGCTGAACGTTTTCTTTCAGGCGCAGGGCAATACGCTGTTTCAATGGAAGTTTATTCGCGTGACGGACGACGGGCTGCGCATGGCGTTCTTTCTGGCGGCGCGCCTGATTCTTCTGGTGGTCTGCTCGCAGCTGCTCACGCTGACCACCTCGCCCATCGCGCTGACGGACGGCATGGAGGCGCTGATGCGTCCGCTTTCCAAGGTGGGCTTTCCGGCGCATGAAATCGCCATGATGATGTCCATCGCCCTTCGCTTTATTCCCACCCTCAT
>JAFUAR010000219.1 GCA_017460585.1 Clostridia bacterium | reverse complement strand
GGACGTGTCCCCCGTCCACCTACTGTGAAGCCGTAGGCGGAACAGTAACAGTTCCTGTTGAACCATTAGTCTTTAGCGTACCTTCCCCGTGGTGGCGAGGTCCAGCGTATCGCGCGCGATCGCGAGCTCTTCGTTGGTGGGAATGACCCATACCTGCACCTTGCTGTCATCGGGGGAGATTTTGGCTTCGCCGCGGGCGTTTACGTTGCGCTCGTGGTCAACCTTAATGCCCATGAACTCCAAGCCTTCTACCGCCCATTCGCGCGCGCGCACGTGGTTTTCGCCGATGCCCGCGGTGAATATGACTGCGTCTACGCCGCCCATAGCCGCGGCATAGGAGCCAATGTACTTCTTAAGCACATACGCCCACATTTCAATGGCGAGCTTTGCTTCGGGTTCGCCCGCGTCATAGCGTGCGGTGACGTTGCGCATATCGGAATCGCCCGCCAAACCCAGCAGACCGCTCTTCTTGTTCATCATGGTCAGTACTTCAGTGGGGGTCATGTTCTTTCGATTGGCGATGAATTCCACCACCGCGGGATCCAGCGTGCCGCAGCGGGTACCCATGACCAAACCATCCAGTGGAGTAATGCCCATGGAGGTATCTACGCACTTGCCGTCCACACACGCGCTCAGAGAGGAACCATTGCCCAGATGGCAGATGATCACGCGGCTGTTTGCGGGCAGCTTGAGCAGCTCGATTGCGCGCGCGCTGATATAGCGATGAGAAGTACCATGGAAGCCGTATTTACGAATGTGCAAATCGGTATAGTACTCGTTCGGAATCGCGTAGCGGAATGCCTTGGGGGGCATAGTCTGGTGGAACGCAGTATCGAATACGGCGACCTGCGGTACGTTCGGCAGTACTTCCTGGCAGGCGCGAATGCCCATCAAATTGGCGGGGTTATGGAGCGGACCCAGCGGAATATTTTCTTCGATGGCGGCAATGACCGTATCGTCAATCAGGCAAGAGGCGGTAAACTTCTCGCCGCCGTGCAGTACGCGGTGACCCACCGCGCCGATCTCGCTCAGGTCGCTGATGACGCCGGTATTGACCAAATGCGGTTCACCCTCGTTCAAATCGTATTCCGCGTCCTGACGATCTTTGCCTACCAGCACATCCAGTACCACGCTCATGGCTTCCGCATGGTTCTTTGCCTTCTTCAGGTGCTTTTCCTTGATCTTCTTGTCGCCCCAAGTATAGGTGAGGTCGGTGGTAGGATCTACGGTGCCAATGCGCTCGACCAATCCCTTGGCGATAACGGACTCATTGTCCATATCGATGAGCTGATATTTGAGCGAAGAGGAACCCGCGTTGATGATTAATATTTTCATGGATAAACTCCTTCCAGTGTGTTTAGCCCTGCGCCTGCGCGGCGGTAATGGCAACGGTCGCGACGATGTCTTCCACGGAGCAGCCGCGGCTCAAATCGTTGCACGGCTTGGCGATGCCCTGCAGAATAGGACCATAGGCTTCCGCGCCCGCCAGACGCTGTACCAGCTTGTAGCCAATGTTGCCCGCGCCCAGATCGGGGAATACGAGCGTGTTCGCGTGACCGGCCACGGTGCTGCCGGGAGCCTTGAGCTGACCAACCTTTTCCACGAGCGCCGCGTCGAGCTGCAGTTCGCCGTCCAAAGCGAGGTCAGGCGCCATTTCCTTGGCAATGCGGGTAGCTTCCTGAACCTTGGTAACCAAATCATGCTTTGCGGATCCCTTGGTAG
>JAFUAR010000218.1 GCA_017460585.1 Clostridia bacterium | reverse complement strand
CCAGCCGCCGCCGGGGCAAACCAGCATCATGCTGCGCGGCGCGCCCTCGTGACTGCGCAGACCCACGGAAGGCTGGGGCTGCGCGAAGTCCTCGCGAAAGCCCGGTGCGCCCGCCTCGCCCCATATGGGCTTCGGGTCGGGGTCAAAGCGCCGAAAGTCGTTCTGCCAAAAGTCCCATACGGGTTTGTATTCTTCTATGAATTCGGCGTGATATTGGGGGTCCAGATCCAGTCCGGTTCTGCGTGCAAACCATTTCTGATCATTGGGGAAAACCATTCCTTCAAAGCGGGGATTCATGGTACAGCCTCCTTGTAATTTGAGGGGGAATGCGCCCGCTTCCATGAAAGAAGCGGGCGCGCGGTGTGAATTTTTGTGCTTAGGCGTTGGAAGCCAGGAAGTCCGCCGCCTGAGTGGTGTAGGCATCGATAATGGTCTTGAGACCGGCAGCTTCCATCATGGAAATGAACTGCTCCAAACCGCCGTTGGGATCGGTGAAGCCCAGCAGCAGCGGCTTGCCGAATTCATCGTACACGCCCTGCAGCGCGGCCATCTCGTTCTGGTAGTTGGACGCGTCGAAGGTGAACGCCTGCAGAATATTGTTGATGGAGCGAGAGTCCATATCGAAGAAGATTTCGCGGTAGCCGGGAATGGAGCTGTCGATGGACTCGATCGCCTGATAATCCCAGTTGCGGAACGCGCTCCAGCAAATCCAGTTGCCGCCGTATTGTCCGGAACGCTCGCCGAAGGAAATGACGTTTTCATTGACGGAGCCGTCCTCGTTGAGCTCGCCCGCGAAGTACCACTGGGCGTCTTCGCCATAGATGCCGCGCTCTACCAGATAGTTCATTTCCTTGTCGTTGCGCAGGTAGTCGATAATCTGCAGTACCAGCTCGGGGTGCTGGCTCTGAGAGGGAATGGAGAGCTGCCCGCCGGTGGCGGCGTAGCGCAGCAGGGAGGCATCGCCGGAGAAATCCATGATTTCCAAATATTCGGGACCGCCGTTATCCCGCAGATCCTTGTTGGCGCTGTTGATGGTGCCGGCATTGTCCATCATTACCGCAATGCGACCGTTCGCCATGTTTTCGCGGTTGGTGTGGGTGTTGGACAGGCTGTCGCGGGAAATCCAACCGTTCTGGTTCCAGCGGTATACGGTATCCAGCATTGCTTTAAATTCGTCCGTATACAGGTAGCAGAAGGGCGTGGGCGCCGGATCGGTAATATCGTACGCCATGCAGATTTGGCTATAGTTGCCGTCGCGCGCCCATTCGATTTCGTTAAACAGCAGTACATCCTGCTGGTAAGTATACATACTGCCGAAGAGCAGCGGCGCTACGCCGGTCTCGTTTTCCTTGATCGCGGTCAGATAGACCTCGAGGGACTCGATATCCGTAACCGGCGGCACGTCGTACTTTTCGCGCAGGTCGCCGCGGATGCCAATGGTTCCCTGAATGTTCTGAATCATTTCCTGCGGCACGGCGTAAATTTTGCCGTTGACCTTCGTCTGCGCCCAGACATCCTGCGGGGTGTGCTCCCATGTGATGGGCGCATACTCCTTGAGCATATCCTCGGTCAGCTCCATGTAGGCGTTTTTCTGCGCGAGCGAGGCATAGCCGGTAAAGTACGCGGAGAATACCGCATCCATGCGCGTTTGCGAGGCAAACAGCAGCGGATAGGTCGTGCCGATTTCGCCAAAGGGTACGTATTCGACCGACATATAACAGTTCAGCTTTTCGATCAGCTTTTCGTTAATCGCTTCCAGAACGACCTTGTCGTCTTCGAGCTCCTCGCCCAGAAAGTAGAAGATCACTTCGGTGGGGTCGCCCTCGGCGAAGGCGCCCATCGCGGGAATCAGCAGCGCCGCCATCAGCAGCGCGCATAGCAGCTTGGTCAGTATTTTCATGGGTTCAACCTCCTTCTATTTCTTCGCGCAGCGCGCAAAAGATTCCATATCAGCCCTTCACCGCGCCAATGGTAATGCCCTTAACGAAGTACTTTTGCAGGAAGGGATACAGGCAGATGATCGGACCGGTGGCGATCACGGTCATTGCAAGCTTCAGGCTCTCGCTGGGGAACGAGAGCGAGGAGATTTCGGCGCTCATCACCACGGTGGAATTCTTTAAAAATTCCACGCTGTTGAGCAAACGGTACAGGTAGTACTGCAGCGGGAACAGCGACTTCTCCTGTAAAAACAGCATTCCAGTGCGCCACTCATTCCAGTACCCCAGCGCAACAAACATACCGATGCTGGCGAGCGCGGGCTTGACCAGCGGAAGGACGATGCGGAAGAATATGTAGAATTCACCTGCGCCGTCAATTTTCGCCGCCTCGATCAGCGCCTTGGGCACGGTGCGCATAAAGTTCTTCATAAGTATGATATAGTACACGTTGACCAGCGGCGTGAGAATCATGACCCAGTAGGTATCCTTCAAGTGCAGGTAGTTGGTGATCAACAGATACCACGGCACCAGTCCGCCGTTGAACAGCATGGTAAAGAACACGAACATGGTCAGGAATCCGCGGCTGCGAAAGTCCTCCCGCTGCAGGGCGTAGCCGCACATGGTGGTCATGAGCAGCGAAAGGAACGTGCCCAGCACGGTGATGGAAACCGTAATGCCGTACGCGCGGAATACTTCGTCCGGATGGCGAAACGCCATTTGGTACGCCTCCAGAGAGAATTCGTGGGGCCACATGGAGTAGCCGCGCGAAAAGATTTCCGATTCCGCCGTGAAGGAGCCGATGACCACCAGCCAGAAGGGAAGCAGGCAGATGATCGTGATGAGTACGATGAATGTATACGCCAGCGCGTTGAACGCTTTGCGATCGCGGGAGAGGTATACGCCGTTCTTATTTCTGTTCATGGCTGCAATCCCCCTTAATATAACGCATTCTCGGGACTGACCCTGTGAATGATCGCGTTGGTAATGATCAGGGTCACGAAGCAGAGCACGGATTGATACAGACCGATGGCGGAGGACATACCAAATTCGTAGGTGGTCAGCAGCGAGCGGAATACGTAGGTATCAATGACGTCTGTGGCGTTGTACAACAGCCCGTTGTTGCCCACCAGCTGGTAGAACATATCGAAATTGCCGCGGAAAATATTGCCGATGGCGAGAATGAGCAGCACGAAGAAGGTGGACTGAATGCCCGGCAGTGTGATGTAGCGGATCTTCTGCCATTCGTTGGCGCCATCCAGCGCGGCGCTTTCGTATATTTCCGAGCTAATGCCCGTAATCGCCGCCAAATATACGATAGAGCCATAGCCCACGTGCTTCCACGCGCTGAGGAATACGAATATGTGCGGCCAGTATTTGGCGGTGGTATATACGTCGATCTTCGGCGCGTTCAGCGAGGTGAGCACGTTGTTGATAAAGCCAAAGTCGTAGCTGAACAGATTGTAGGCGATGGCGCCCACTACGACCCAAGAGATGAAATTGGGCAGGAACATAGCGCCCTGCGTAATCTTTTTGAAATAGCGGTGCGAAATCTCGGAGAGGAAGATCGCCACCGTAATTTCCAACACGTTCTGCGTGGCGATGAACGCCACGTTGTAGAGCACGGTATTCTTTGTAACCTGCCACGCTTTGCCCGATATGAAGAAAAAGCGGAAATTATTGAAGCCCACCCAAGGGCTGCCGAATATGCCGCTGGTAAAGTTGTACGATTTGAACGCGATAACCGCGCCTACCATGGGCGCATAGGCAAATACCAGCAGGTACGCCACTACGGGAAGTACCATTGCCATGAGCGCCTTGTTTCGCCGTAAATCGTAGGCGAGGTTACCGAATAGCTTGAATTTCATGCAAATCCTTCCCATCCTTTTCTTGCTTTTATTGTAGCGGGTAGCGTTTGCCAATGTCTCCCCCACAAAACAACGAAAATCCGCACTTTTTAACGAAATATTCGTTTTCGGTAAATCCAACATCCACAGCGGCGCAGGTTCAATATGAATTGCTTTTCGGTGTTTTCCATGCTACAATGAAAAAGGCGAAAGATATGCCATAGCCTAGGTGGAATTCACCATAGGTCTGCAATATGAATGACCGTTTGCTCAGGCGAAAGGGGGAGAGGATGCGTGTACACGCTATTAATTGTGGATGATGAAGACTACTCCCGCAATGGAATTGCGGCTTTGATTGAGCGCCGCTTTCCGCAGACCTTTCGCATGGAAAAGGCGGAGACCGGCGAGGAGGGGCTGGAGCTGGCGCGCACCATTCGCCCCGACCTGATCATCAGCGATATTCGTATGCCGCGCATGGACGGTTTGACGATGTGCCGCCGGCTGGCGGAATGCGCACAGGAGCCCTGCATTGTATTCATGAGCGCCTATTCGGAGCTGGATTACTATCGCTCCGCGCTCAAGCTTCATGCATTGAGCTTTATTGAAAAGCCGATCGTGCCGGAAGAGCTGTTGGGCGAGGTTTCGCGCGCGCTTCGGCGCTTGGCGGATGCGCCTCCGCCGGAGGAAGCGCCGCCCGTGGAGAGTGGGGACAGCCCATATGTCGCCAAGGCGAAGCATTGCATTGCCCAGCGGTATTCGGACCCGAATTTTTCCGTAGCCGATCTGGCGGAATCGCTGTGCCTTTCCAAAAACTACATCAGCAGTCTGTTCAAAAGGGAAACGGGTGTTCCCATTACCACGTGGCTGAACAACGTGCGCATGGAAAGGGCGAAGGAGCTGCTCAGAAATCCCGCCAACAGGGTCAGCGACGTAGGTTATATGGTCGGCATGGACAATACAGATTATTTTACGCGCCGATTTAAGGCGTATACGGGGTGTACCCCGTCCGAATATAGGAGGTAGAACCATGTTCCGCGCCTCGTTCAACCGCCGGAGGCTGCAGAGCAGCGCGTTTCGGCGGCGATTTTTGCTGGTACTGCTCGCGGCGTGCGTGCCCCTGCTGGCGATTTCACTCGCGTTCAACCTTCGGCTGTTGCGCGATCACAAGCAAAATGCCGAGCGCGTGGTCGATTCTCTCTCTTCGCAGGCGGGCGGCGCCATCGCCTCCTCCTTCCGTACCGCCAATGACCTTTCCCGCACGCTCAGCCTCAACTCGCTTTTGCAAAAGGATATATTGCCCCGCACGGTTCCGGATTCATGGAATCAGATCAATCGAAATATATTGGATCTGCAATCCATGATCAAGAATTATTTGTTCATTGATGGGATCGACGGTATACACTTCTACCTGCCCGGCGGTCTGGTTATTGCCAACGGCGAGGATTTTTTCGATATGGAGGACGCGGCGGACGAGCCTTGGTATGCGGATTTTCAGGCTTCTCCCGCCGCACTGCGGTTTTACCCCGCGGTCTCTACCAAAGGCGCCGCCGAAATCGATACGCTCAGCGTGGTGCGAACGCTGTTCAATCCCCTAAACTACAGGGAGATGATGGGCTATGTGCGCATCGACGTATCCCTCTCCCACGTGCGGGAGGTATTGGAGAGCTGCAGCGTGTATGAGGGCGCGCTGTGCGCGCTGCTGGATGCGCAGGGAAGACCCCTGTTGTATGGCGGGAATTCCGATGCGTCGCCGCTAGAGGCGCTGGTTTTGCCGGAGGGTATGGAAGAGGGCGCGGCGCTCAGCGACTATATTGCCCTCGCGGGAAGGCGCTGCCTGATCAATTGCCGTCGGGTTGAGGATACGGATATGCTGCTGGTGTGTCTGGTGCCCAGCACCAGTATCATCAGCGCCGTATTGGTCAACTGCATGGCGCAGCTGATATTGCTGCTGGTGGAGGTCATATTACTGGTGCTCATTATGGCGATGTTTGCCTATTCGCTCATGCACGCGCGGGACAACCAGCTCAAGCTGCTGAACTATCAGATTAATCCCCATTTCCTCTACAACGCGCTGGATATGATTAACTGGCAGGCGATCGATCAGGGCATTGAGGAGATCTACCGCCCCATACAGGCATTGTCGCGCTTTTATAAGCTGGCGCTGAACCACGGTATGGACGATATCCGCGTGAAGGATGAAATGGAGCAGCTGAGGCTCTATTTGGAATTGCAGAATTTCCGCTTTGCAAACAGCATTTCCTACTGCTTCGATATTGAGACTACCGCGGAGGAATGCCGCATTTTGCATATGGTGCTGCTGCCCATACTGGAAAACGCCATATTGCATGGCCTTCGGGAAAAAGAGGGGCATTGCGGGCGCATCCGGATCGCTTGCCGCAGCGAGGGCAGAGATTTGCGCTTTGTCATTGCCGACGACGGGGTGGGAATGGCGCCCGAAAAGGTCGAATCGCTGCTTTCGCATAGTACCAGTGGCGGCTACGGGCTCGCCAACGTGCAGGATCGCATTCGCTTGTGCTACGGCGGAAGGTATGGTATTGATGTGCGCAGCGCGCAGGGGCGCGGCACCGAAGTGCACGTGCTGCTGCCCGCGGTGGCGCAAAATCCGCCCCTGAGGCGCTGAGGCGCAAGGCAAAAAGGGGACCGAGCGATATGCTCGTTCCCCTTTTTGCGTATTTCTCTTTACAGCCATTCGGACTCCGGTTCCTGCGCATCGTCTGTGCATAGGGCGAATTGGAACTCGGGGTTCTCGTCCGCCGCCTCGTACAGGGTGGTGAGCAGCTTGCAGCCGTAGCCCTTGAGCGCGTTGAGCATATCCGTCGCGTGCGTCAGCTCCGCGTCCGCCCGCATGGTGGTGGCGAGATCCCACAGCGCGTCCAAATTCGCGCCGTAGTACTCCGGAAGCGCCAGCGCGCGCTTCAGCTCCGCGTGCGCGTCCTCGCGCGTTTGCATATTTCTGCCGTCGATCAAACTCTTCATGCGCGCTCCTTTCCGCTATGCCGCCGCGTCTTCATATTCGTACCAATCGTCGTACAGCTGCGTGAACGTTTGGTAGTGGTCGTTGGAAAAGTAGATGAGCCCGTCCGAGGCGAACAGCAGCCGGTCGCTGCCGCGGAAGCCGCCCTGATAGTTCACGTCGCACTCGTACCACGTGCGGTCGCGCGCCTCCGGCAGCAGCCCTTCGCGGTTGCCGAATACGTCGCCGCCGATGGAGCAGCCGTAGGCGACATCCCACAGGTTGCCCTCGCTGCTCACCCAGCCCAGCTTGCGCGCCTCCGCCTTGGTAATGAAGTTGGGCGGCAGCTCGCAGAATACGTGCAGATACAGCGCGACCTCCTCGGGCGTGTCGTAGGGCTGACCGTATTCCACCATGGAATCTTCGGTAATGGCGATATCGCCGTCCACCAGCACCTCGCCCAGCGCGCCCGTCGCCAGCAGCATGAGCGCCAGCAGCAATACAAGCAGTTTCTTCATGGGTTTGCGTACACCTCCTGAATGCCCATGGGTTCAAAGCGTCCCCGTTTCCAAGCCCACACCTCGCGAAAGCCGAGGCTCGCCAGCAAATCGAGCGTGGAATCAAAGGCGTAGTTCATCCACTCGGCGCGGTGGCAATCGCTGGTGATAATCACCCTGCCGCCCAGCTCGCGCAGCAAGGCAAGCAGCGCCCTGCCCGGGTAGGGCTCCGTGCGGTAGCCGCGCGACATCGCGCCGGTGTTGACCTCCACCAGCATATCCTTCTCCACGGCGAGGCGCACCGCCTCCTGCGCGGGGCGCGTGTAGCGGGGGTCGTCCGCGTTGAACATGGCGTTGCCCTCGTTGAACTTGGTCACGAGACCGATGTGCCCCGCCACCTGTGCCGCCGTGCGCTCGAACGAGGCGCATACCTCGCGGAAATAATCGGCGCACAGTGCGTAGGGGTCGCCCCCGTAGTGGGTTTGAATGTGCGAAGCGAGCGCCGCGGCGGATTCGTCCACCGAGCAGTACACGCCGTTTGGGTGCACAAAGTGCACCGATTCAATGGCGTAATCGTAGAAGGATAGGTCCGTGTCCGCCATGGAGGCGTCGTGCTCGTAGCCGAGGGCGAGCTCAATGCTTCCGGCGTACTTTTTTTGCAGCGCGCGAATCTCCGCCCGATAGAGCGGCTCCGTTTCTTCGCTCATGGAGCACACGTCGTGCGGGGCGTAGCCGTGGTCGGAAAACCCCAGCGCCGAAAAGCGCAGCGCCAGCGCGGCGGCGACCATTTCCTCCGGCGTGTTGCGCCCGTCGGAATACGTGGTGTGGGAATGAATATTGCAAAGGTACGGCATGGCGGTTTAGATGACGCGCATTTGGCGCCCCAGCTGGTTGAGGGTTTCGCCGCCGTTTTCGGTTACGGTAATCAGGTCCTCCACGCGCACGCCGAACTTGCCCGGCAGGTAGATGCCCGGCTCCACCGAGAAGGTCATGCCCACCTGCGCGATGGTTTCGTCGGTGGCGGAGTTGTCGGGCTTTTCGTGCACCTCCAGACCGATGCTGTGCCCCGTGCGGTGAATGAAGTATTCGCCGTAGCCCGCCGCCTCGATGACGCTGCGCGCCGCCTTGTCGAATTCTTTCATAGGTACGCCCGGGCGCACGGCGGCGCGACCCGCCTCGTTCGCGGCGCGCACCAGCTCGTAGACCTTCTTCATTTCATCGGTCGGCTCGCCCAAGAAGAGCGTGCGGGTCATATCGCTGCAATAGTCGTCCAGCACCAGCCCCACGTCGCAGATGATGGCGTCGCCCTTGCGCAGGCGGGTATCGTCCGAGGCGTGGTGCGGCTCGGCGCAGTTGGCGCCAAAGCAGATCAGCGGCTCGAACGAGGGACCGGTCGCGCCCAGCTCCTTGGCGATGGCGAGATAGCGCTCCGCGCCCTCCAGCTCGGTCATGCCCTCGCGCAGCTCGCCCATCAGGCGCTCCAGCACGCGGTCGTTGAGCAGGGAGCTGGCGCGCATCTTATCGATTTCCTCCGCGTCCTTGCACATTCTGGCGCGGTCTACGGGACCGGAGCCCAGCACGGGGCGCACGTCCTCGCGCGCCTCCATCAGGCGAATGGTGAACTGGCTGGGCCAGTCCTTGTCGATGCCCACGCGACCCGGGCGCACATCGCGCGCCAGCACGGCGACGCAGTCGTCCGTATCGTCAAACTCGATCAGCGGCACGTCCACATTGCCGTTTAGGGCGAACAGGCGGTTGGCGAACAGCAGCACGGTGCCGTCGTCGCGCACCAGCAGCGCCAGCATGCGCTCGCCCGGGGCGATCCATTTGCCGGTCAGGTAGAATATGGAGGTGGGGGAGGATACGATGATCTGGGGCAGGTTTTCTTCCTGCATAAGGGTCAATACGCGACCAATGCGGGCGCGGTTCATAAGCGGGCACATCCTTTCGGGAAATTTATTCTTCTTGGCGGTCGGAAGGCGAGGGCGCTTGTGCGGGGTCCTTTTGGTACCGTTCGAGCGCTACGCCGCCCTCATGCAGCATCTCGAGGGCGAAATCGTCCGGATAGCCCTCCTCGTACACCACCCTGCGAATGCCGGCGTTCACGATCATCTTCGCGCAGATCACGCAGGGCTGGTGGGTGCAGTAGAGCGTGGCGCCATCGATGGAGGAGCCCAGCTTCGCCGCCTGAATAATGGCGTTCTGCTCGGCGTGGATGGCATAGCACAGCTCGGCGCGCGTGCCGGACGCCACGCCGATCTTCTTGCGCAGGCACTCGCCGCGCTCCACGCAGGTGCGTATGCCCGCCGGAGCGCCGTTGTAGCCGGTGGTGACGATGCGTTTGTTTTTTACGATGACGCAGCCGATCTTGCGGTTGGGCTGGTAGCAGCTGGCCCAGTTGGAAATGACCCAGCTGAGTTCCATAAAGCGGCGATCCCACTTGTCCATAAGCGCACTCCCTTCGGCCGTTGGGTTCGCCCTCATTATACGCCGAATCGAAATGGAATGCAAATAAAATCTGCGGCATGGGGAGGGGCGGGGAGAGCAGGGGGTTACTATTCACCCATGGGGGTGTCGGGGGTCGCAACCCCCGACATTCAAACCGCAGCGGCGGCGTGGACGCCGCGAGGACGCGGACCAAGTGTCCGCTTCCTTGCAGGTTTTGCGCCCGGAAATCGCGCAGCGATTTTAGCAAAACCTGTTAGGGGGGGGTAGTGGCGGGGGACGTGTCCCCCGTCCACTTACTGTGAAGCCGT
>JAFUAR010000217.1 GCA_017460585.1 Clostridia bacterium | reverse complement strand
AGCGGTTTCTTCTATGGGTTCAATATCTGCGGGCATATCCAATGCATCGCTTTGCTCGGGAAGGTCGAAGTCATCGTCGTCTTCGTCTTCTTCCTCGTCCTCGTCGGAATCGTCGCCGTCTTTTACAACGAATAGGTTGAGGAATTTCTTGAAGCCCGATTTACGCTTTGCGGGAACGTCGTCCTCGTCTTCTTCGTCCTCGTCAAACGCTTCTGCATCGCTTTCAGAACCCCAATCCTCTTCCGCGTCCTCATCCCAAACCTGCGCGGGTTCCTCGACAGGCGGCGCGTCCTCATACACGGGAGCTTCCTCGATATCCGCGATGGGCGTCGCCGCTTCCTCGGAGACATCTTCGGCAGGCGTGTCGAACGCCTCGACTGGTTCGGCGGGAACATCCGCTGTCTCGGGCGCGATTTCCTGCGCGGGAGCGATCTCTATGGATTCATCCTGCGGCTGTTCCGCATAGTCTTCATACGCAGCGTCGGAATCGTCGTATTCCAACACCTCTTCCTTGCGTTTGCGACCAAACAGGCTGAATCTGCGCCGCTTCGGAGGCTCTTCCTCAAACGGTTCAATCGCTTCCGTTTCCTCGAACGGCTCTTCCTCCTCTTGGGGCGCGATATCTTCGTCTATGGGTTCCTCGTCAAATTCATCTCCGCGCTTTTCGGCTTTGCGCTTTCCAAAGCCTTTAAGCACGCCGGTAACGCCCTTGCCAAGTCCGGCAAACGCGTGGAACGGACTTTCGTCTTCTTCCTCGTCCGGTTCGCTTGCCGCCGCGGGCGCATCCGCTTGTAGAGGAGCCTCATATACTTCTTCGAGTACGTCGTTCGGCGCTTCTGCCGCGTCGGTTTCCGCTTCGGCAATCGCCGGCGCCTGAGGATCGGTTGTCGTGGGCTCGCCCAATTCCTCTTCTTCGGCAAAAAGCGAAGGCGTGGAAAATTCCGGCTCAGCTGCGGGAATGACGACCGGTTCCGGCGCGTTTTCCACAGGTTCCGGTTCTACCGCCGCTTTGGGCTCCGCCACGGGACGGGAAACGGGCGTTTCCTGTCTGGGCTGTGGCTGCGGCTTTTGCTCCTGACGCGCCTTAAACTGTTCGTGTCGACGCCGGAGCTCCTCAAAGTCCATAGATGGACTGGATTTCGAGTTGCGACTCATTGCGTATCCGCCTCTCATAGAGCTGCATAGCACAACTCCTGCACATAATTATACCCATTCATTATACAAGGAAACCAGAAATCTTTCAACCCTTGGGGAAATATGTTCCATATAATTTCATGGAAAGGTCCAAGTTTAGAGGAAAAGGGGGAGAGGTTCCTCCCCACATTGAGCGATGGAATGCACAAAAAAGAACACCCACAAGTTGTGAGTGTTCTCGTGGCACCTCCATGCGGAATCGAACCGCAGTTTTCGCCGTGAGAGGGCGACGTCTTGACCGCTTGACCATGGAGGCACAATGGCTGCCGAACTAGGATTCGAACCTAGACAATACGAGTCAGAGTCGTAGGTGCTACCATTACACAATTCGGCAATGTCAACCGAACGCAATCACGCCCGACCGACAAAGTGTATTATACAGAATATCCCCTGCATTGTCAAGTTGTTTTTTATGGAGCATGGTCTCATTTAACGCGATAAGAATAATGCATATATAATTAAGTTTTATTATGCATAATGTGCCGAATTTAAGAATTTAAGAAAAGTGCTTGATTCTTTATATGAATGGGTGTAGAGTTACAATTAAGGAAATGCCGTTCCGGAAGTATAATGAAAAAGAGGGTCCGAACATGAAGGCAGTGAACATTAAGCTCAGTCTGGCGGAGAATGTGAAGACGTTTGTCAATATCGCCAATCGTTACCCCTATGATATCGATCTGCGCGTCGGTCGTCACGTGGTGGATGGAAAGTCCATACTCGGCATATTCAGCTTAGATCTTTCCAAGCCCATTACGCTGGAGGTTTATTCCGACCATTGCGAAGATTTAATGGAGGAATTGAGACCGTTCATCATTGGCTAATATTCGCAAGCAATAGATTGGCGGGAATCGCCCGATGTCGCGGAACATCGGGCGATTGCTATTTCAGGCAAGAGCACCAAATTATGACTAAAAATAAGAAAAAACGATAATTTTTTGTTCGCATACCCGTTGATTCCAGAGTAGTGATGTGGTATAATCGTACAAAGATTATCGGGGGTGACGAATTCATGAAGCGTTTTCTCAGATGTATGCTCTGCGCGCTGCTGATTTTGACGATTGTTGTGCTTCCGGCAATGCCCGCCGCGTCCGCATCGTCCAAGATTAAGATCATGAAAGTAACTGGCAAGGATGTTCGCCTGCGCTCCGGTCCCGGAGATTACGATGTAATCGCCAAGCTGAGCAACGGTACGAAGGTGTTCTACAGCGGTTCCAATAAGAAGGGCTTCTATAAGGTAACGACCTTGGGCGGCTCGACCGGCTACGTTTACAAGGATTATCTTTCGCTGGTAGAAACCGTGAGCAAGAGCTCGGTATACAAGGCGAAATCCAAAGCCGTGTTCTATCGCCGCGCCACCACCGGCTCCACCAAGATTACCTCGGTGAGCAAGGGCGGTTACCTGATCGTATCGAAAAAGTCTGGCAAATGGGCGTATGCCCGCACCATGAGCGGAAAGTACGGCTATGTGCAGCTTAGCAAAATTAAAAAGGCGTTCTAATTCAACGCGATCGGCAAGTTTTCAAAGCACTCTGTTCTATAATGGAACGGGGTGCTTTGTGAGTTTCAACGGGAGGAAATATGGAAATATTCGATATTTGCGATGCGCGTGGAATTCCAACAGGGGAGACCATATCTCGCCAAGAGGCGCATAAAAAGGGCGTTCGCCATCGCACGGCGCACATATGGGTGGCACGCAGGGAAGAAGGGCGGTGGCAAGTGCTTTTACAGCTGCGCGCGCAGGGAAAGGATAGCTACCCCGGCTGTCTCGATACCTCTTCCGCGGGGCATATTCAAGCGGGCGACGAGCCGTTGCCTTCGGCGCTGCGGGAGCTGAACGAGGAATTGGGCATTCGCGCGGAGGCGGACGAGCTGACCTTCATCGGAAAAATAACCAATATTTACGAGGAAGCGTTTTACGGCGAGCCCTTCCGCGACAATGAGATTTCCTTTGTATACGTATATCTGCGCCCTGTGGATATGGAAACGCTGCGCCTGCAGCGGGAAGAAGTGGAACGCGTGGAATGGCGCGATCTGGAAGATACCATTCACGCGGTGCGGGCGGGCGATTCGGCATACTGTCTGCCGCTGCAAAGCATAGAACTATTGAAGGAATATTTGCAGAACGTCGGTTGAGAGGAAGATCATGCGCCGGTCGAGTCACTCGCTCTTCTTTGCGAAGGCTCAAAATCGTCCCATTTTGAAGCGATGCCAAGCTTGACTTTCAACGCCTGCGTCCGTATAATAGTAGATGATGGTTCATCTGTGCCCATCGGTGCGTTCGTATGCGCGCCGTCACAGAGAATTACTAAAGGAGGTCTTTCCATTGAGCATCAAACTTACTGTTGATGGCAACACCGCCGTCAGCCATGTCGCGTATGCTTTCAGCGATGTGGCAGCGATCTACCCGATCACCCCGTCCAGCCCCATGGCGGAAGTGGCCGATGAGTGGGCCGCCCATGGTCGCACCAACCTGTTTGGTCAGAAGGTCCGCATTGCGGAAATGCAGTCCGAAGCGGGCGCGGCGGGCGCCGTGCACGGTTCTCTCGCAGCTGGCGCGATGACCACTACTTTCACCGCCAGTCAGGGTCTGCTGCTGATGATTCCCAACATGTACAAGATCTCCGGCGAACTGATGCCGAGCGTCTTCCATGTTTCCGCGCGCGCGCTGGCGTATCATGCGCTGAACATCTTCGGCGACCATTCCGACGTTATGGCCTGCCGTCAGACCGGCTTCGCCATGCTGGCTTCCAACTCCGTTCAGGAAGCGACGGATCTGGCGCTGGTGGCGCATCTGGCAGCCATCAAGGCGTCTGTCCCCTTCCTGCATTTCTTCGATGGTTTCCGCACTTCTCACGAAATTCAGAAGATCGATGCCATCGACCCCAAGGATAACTACGCTGAAATCGCTTCTCTGGTAGATTGGGACAAGGTCAAGGCGTTCCGCGAAGGCGGCTTGAACCCCGAGCATCCGCATCAGCGCGGTACGGCTCAGAACCCCGATATCTATTTCCAGGGTCGCGAGGCCGCAAACAAGTACTACGAGGCGACGCCCGCCATCGTGCAGGAGGTCATGGAGCAGGTCAGCAAGCTGACCGGTCGCACCTATAACCTGTTCGACTACGTTGGCGCGCCCGATGCCGAGCGCCTGATCATTGCGATGGGTTCCGGCTGCGACGCCATTGAGGAAACCGTAGACTACCTGCTCTCCAAGGGCGAAAAGGTCGGTCTGCTGAAGGTGCATCTGTATCGCCCCTTCTCCATTCAGCACTTCCTGGCGGCGATTCCGGAAACCGTGAAGAAGATCGCGGTGCTGGACCGCACCAAGGAATCCGGCTCTCTGGGCGAGCCCCTCTACCTGGATGTATGCTCCGCGCTGCTGGAAGCGGGCAAGGGCGACATTAAGGTTGTTGGCGGACGCTATGGTTTGGGTTCTAAGGAATTCAATCCCACCATGGTCAAGGCGGTATATGACAACCTGAGCCTCGACGCGCCCAAGAACCACTTCACCGTGGGCATTGTGGACGATGTGACCCATACCTCTCTGGAGCTGGGCGAGACGCTGGACGTGGCGCCGAAGGGCACCGTATCCTGTATGTTCTACGGCTTGGGCTCCGACGGTACGGTTGGCGCGAACAAGAACTCCATCAAGATCATCGGCGATCATACCGATAAATACGCGCAGGCGTACTTCTCCTACGATTCGAAGAAGTCCGGCGGCATCACCGTAAGCCATCTGCGCTTCGGCGATACCCCCATTAAGTCCACCTATCTGATCGATTCCGCGGACTTTATCGCCTGCCACAACCCCAGCTACGTGACCAAGTACGACATGGTCTCCGCGCTGAAGGACGGCGGCACCTTCCTGCTGAACTGCCCGTGGAGCGCCGAGGAGCTGGATGCGCAGCTGCCCGCGACCATGAAGCAGCTTCTGGCAAAGAAGAACGCCAAGCTCTACACCATCGACGCGATTTCCCTCGCCAAGCAGGTCGGCATGGGCGGACGCATCAATACCATCATGCAGGCGGCGTTCTTCAAGCTCGCCAACATCATCCCCTATGAGCAGGCGGATGAGTACATGAAGGCGTATGCCAAGAAGACCTACGGCAAGAAGGGCGACGAGGTCGTCAAGAAGAATTGGGATGCCATTGATATCGCCATTTCCGGTCTGAAAGAGGTGAAGGTGCCCGAAGCGTGGGCGACTACCACCGAAGGCGCGGTGCCGGTCAAGGTAGAAGGCACCACCGAGTACTTCGATACCTTTATCGCTCCCATTCTGGCGCAGGCTGGCGACAAGCTGCCCGTATCCATGATCGATGCGGCGGGTCGCGTACCGACTGGAACCACCAAGTTCGAAAAGCGCGGCATCGCGGTTTCCGTTCCGCAGTGGAATATTGACAACTGCATCCAGTGCAATAACTGCGTAATGGTTTGCCCGCACGCTGCCATTCGCCCGTACCTCGCTACTGAGGAAGCGCTCAAGGATGCGCCCGAAGCCTTCGCGACCAAGCCGGCGCTGGGTCCGAAGTTCAAGGGCTTGAAGTATCGTATGCAGGTTTCCGTGCTGGATTGCACCGGCTGCGAAAACTGCACGCAGGTTTGCCCCATCAACCAGAAGGGCGACAAGAAGGCGCTGGAAATGCAGCCCCTCGCCACCCAGACGGTGCAGGAAGCGAACTGGGATTTCGCTCAGAAGCTGCCTGAGTTCAAGGGCGATCTGAATGTAAAGACGGTTAAGGAGAGCATGTTTAAGAAGCCCCTGTTCGAGTTCTCCGGAGCTTGCGCGGGCTGCGGCGAAACGCCCTACGTCAAGCTGGTTACCCAGCTGTTCGGCGATCGCATGATCGTGGCGAACGCCACCGGCTGCTCCTCCATTTACGGCGGTTCCGCGCCGACTTGCCCCTACACCGTAAACGAAGAAGGTCATGGTCCCGCGTGGGCGAACAGCCTGTTCGAGGATAACGCCGAATTCGGTTTCGGTATGCAGCTGGGTATCGCGCAGCGTCGCGAAAAGCTGGCGGAAAATGTACGCGCTCTCGTGGCGGTAGAATACGCCGACGCGGCGATCGTTGAAGCCGGTAAGGAATGGCTCGAGAACATAGACGATGCGGCGGGCTCTAAGGCGGCAGGCGAAAAGCTGCTGGCAGCCTGCAAGGATGCGATCACTGAGGATTGCTCTTGCGAAGCCTGCACGCTGGCAAACAAGGTGGTTGAGGATGCCGATCTGCTCACCAAGAAGAGCTTCTGGATCTTCGGCGGCGACGGCTGGGCCTACGATATTGGCTACGGCGGACTCGATCACGTACTGGCGCAGGGTCAGGATGTGAACGTGCTGGTGCTGGATACCGAGGTGTATTCCAATACCGGCGGACAGGCGTCTAAGTCCTCCCCGCACGCGGCGGTTGCGAAGTTCGCGGCGGCTGGCAAGCGCACCAAGAAGAAGGATCTGGGCATGATGGCGATGTCCTACGGCTACGTATACGTAGCGCAGGTCGCAATGTCCGATCCGGCGCAGGTACTCAAGGCGATGACCGAGGCGGAAGCCTACCATGGACCGTCCCTCATTATCGCGTACGCGCCCTGCATCAACCACGGCATCAAGATGAACCAGGCCCAGATCGAGATCGCCCGCGCGGTCGAGGCTGGCTACTGGCAGACCTATCGCTTCAATCCCACCGCGGAGAAGAAGTTCACCCTGGATT
>JAFUAR010000216.1 GCA_017460585.1 Clostridia bacterium | reverse complement strand
CGCTGAACCAAGTCGTAAATGAGGAACTGGATAGAACCAAGCTGGATGAGATCGAAAAGTACGTCGTCCTTGGTGAACCGTATACGAAAATCACCGTTGAAGGGAACGATCCTGCAAGCGTCGATCTTCCCGCCGGTTACTACCTGATCCGCGACGTACCCGATAGTCAGACAGGGGAATATGATGCCTATACCACCTATATCACCGTGGTCGTTAATAACTACACCATCAAACCAAAAAGCGAAATTCCCTCCGTGGACAAGGAGGTTTCCGAAACCGCAAACGACTGGAGGGAGACTGCCGATCACGCGATCAATGAGCCGTTCCAGTTCAAGCTGACCGCGAAGATCCCCCAAAATAAGCACCTCGTGGATTACGAAACGTACAAACTCGTCTTCACCGATACTATGTCCGACGGTGTGACCTTTGACGGCATCGCGTCCGTGACGAGAGAGGACGGTTCTAAACTTGAGTATGATTGCACAGCAACCGTCGGGCAGAAAGGTGGACAGTGGAAGCTGACGATTAATAACATCATTCCCAATGAAGGCAGCATTGAAAATGGCGAAACAATCACCGTCATCTACAACGCACACTTGAACGAGAACGCGGTCGTATCCACTACTTCCGAGAATTCGACAACCGCCACCAACAACAACTGTGTGGAGCTCGAGTATTCCAACAACCCGAATACGAGCTACAGCGGCAACCTCGGCAAGACCATTCCCGACCACGTCTGGGTGTTCACTTACAGAGTCGACAACACCAAGTACGCCAACGTTCAGGAGACGGGGCATGAACTGGCATACGCCGGCTTCACGCTCTACTCCGATTCCACTCCCATCAAGCTAATCAATCAGGGAAACGGTCAGTATGTCGTCGCGAATCAGTCGGATGAGTCGGGTGTTGTAACAGAGATGATGTCCGGTTCCGACGGTAAGTTCAAAATCAAGGGTTTAGACGCCGGCACTTACACCTTGCACGAGACTACCACCCCCAGCGGCTATAATTCCTGCCCAGACGTGACCGTGACGATCAATGCAACTCACAACGAGAATGAAGGCGACGAAAGCGCTTCGCTGGACCTTAGCAAGAGCTCGAACATGGTCAACGATATCGTCAACCATTCCGGTCACTCCCTGCCCTCCACTGGCGGTCCCGGCACCGCAATGCTCTACGCAGTCGGCGCAGCTCTGACCCTTCTAACAACGCTCCTGCTCGGTCTCAGGCGACGCTGGGAAAAATGACCAACGATCTGTATCTTCCACAGAAGGATCCGATAGTAAGCTCTTGAACACTAACGGCGGCAGGTGCATCACGCACCTGCCGTTTCTTACTATCGCTCTAAATGAAGACCTAATTCACAGCCATCTATCTATGATGCCGCAGTATGATGGGGCAATCGATCTCGTCACCCCTCATCGTGGATTCAGGAAAGTCCATGTCTGTCCGGTCATAGGCAAATCACTTTTCTTCACACTCTCAAACGGCGCAATGTAAAGCGGAAATATTGACCCTGAGACTCATACCCATTATAATGGAAAGCAACGTGAAAATGCAGTAAGCGTCTGCGTTTACAAAGCATTTTGCAGCATAGATTCGACCATTGGCAAAAAACGGAGGAAACGAATATGAAGGCGGTTGTCATTAACGGCATTACGCCCGCGGAGCAGGTGTGCATTTCAGAACTGCCCGTACCGCAAGTGAAACCCGGCTGGGTACTGGTTCGCGTGCGGGCGTTTGGCATGAATCATTCCGAGCAAATATTGCGCTTACAGGAAATTGAAGCGCCGTACATTCAAAAGCCTGTAGTACCCGGCATAGAGTGCGTAGGTGAAATTGAAAATCCATCCGACAGCAGCTGGGCAAAGGGACAAAGGGTGGTCGCGCTGATGGGCGGAATGGGGCGCAGCTTCAACGGCAGCTACGCCGAATACGCGCTTCTTCCCGTTCGGCAGGTATTTCCCGTAAACACAGCGCTTTCATGGGAGGCGCTGGGGGCAGTGCCTGAAACATGGTTTACGGCATGGGGTTCTTTATTTGAGTGCCTGCGATTGGAGGCGGGCGACACGCTGCTCATTCGCGGAGCCACCTGCGCGCTGGGGTATGCCGCCATCGCCATTGCCAAAGCGCAAGGGTGCAAAGTGATCGCCACCACCCACCGCGCGGAAAAGCTTTCTCTGTTGGAAAGCGCCGACGAGGCCGTGTTGGACGACGGAAGATTGACTGGGCGAATTCATGGCGCGAACAAAGCGCTCGATCTGGTGGGACCAAAGTTTCTACGCGACACGCTGACCACGGTAGATCGGGGCGGCATCGTGTGCGATACGGGCGTGCTGGGCGGCGTATACGCGCTCAATGGCTTCGACCCCATCAAAGAAATTCCCAATGGCGTGTACCTGACGGGTTTTTTCAGCAATACACCTACTCAAGCCGCCATAGACGAAATACTCGCCTTCCTAAATAAGCACCGCATCGATCCACCGCGCGGCGCGGTATATGACTTTGCGGATATTCGGAACGCGTGCATCGCGCTGGATCAGGGTAAAATCAACGGCAAAATCGTTATTCGAGTATAAAAGGCGCACGGCGCAATTCTCGATATTGAGAATTGCGCCGTGCGCAGCTCATTGCTCATCGAAGCGCCGCATCGAACGCGCCCTTGATCTGAGCTCGAATTTCTTCATAGCCTTCGGAAGGACTGCACTCGTACAGCTTCCGTCCATTCATGAATACGGTCGGCACGTAGTAGTAATCGAACTGCTCCGCGAGCGTTGCGTTTTGACTTTCCTCAATCCACTCAATCGGAATTTCCGCGTATTTTGCGTTCTCCTGCGTCAACGTTACCACCGCGCGCTTTGCGTTCTTGCAATAGGGACAATTCTCCAAATAGAAAAGCTTCAAGCTCTGCATGGTATTCCTCCTATATGTGCTCCGTAGTTCGCCTTCAGGTGCAAATCATTGTTTGCATACGGCGTATCCTCGTTATGTCCCGCTCCGTATAATCATTATACGCTATATGTATGGCGAGCGGATATCGCTTTTGTTGAAAGTATATCACATTCAACCTGTATTTCGCAAATTCGCTCTATACATTTGCGGGAAATTGGGTATATAATGGGAAAGAGGAAATTTACGTTTCTGGGAGGATTTTCGCTATGAAAAGGCGTTGGGTCGCCGCGTTTGCCGCATTGATACTGTGGATGAGCATAGTGCCCGCATTTGCGGACTGGAAATACGATTCGCGCACCGACTCATGGTACGAAAGCGGAAGCTCGAGCAGCTCCAGCTCTTCTTCCAAAAAGAAAAAGAAATCCAGCAGCTCGAGCAGTTCCTCGAGCAGTTCCAAAGCCTCTTCCTCCACCCCCGCGCCGACAGCCACGCCCGACCCGAAGGGCGGAATTGAAGCCGACGGCATCACGCAGGGCATGAACCTGCTGGAAAACCTGCTCGACCATACCGAGGAAGCTTCCGGCGTGACCTACACGCCCAATGAAAACGGCAGTTTTACGCTGGAAGGCACACCGGAAGGAAAGAATTACTTCTCTTTGAACCCCGCGCGCAATGTACCCAACGATGAACAGCTGGAATTGCCTACGCTGTTTACGCTGTTCGAAGGAGTGGATTACGCGGTATCGGGCGTACAGCTCTCCTACGTGATCGCTTCGGACGCCAATGCCATTCATCGCCTGAACGTGTACACCATGAACCGCACGGCAGATCAGGCGCTGCTGATCCGCCCCGCAGAGGATATGGAGATCAAGCTGGTGCGCGCCTGTTTCGAGAAATCCGACGAGGCGCTGGACGCCTACTTTGAACCGATGGTCTGCCCCGTGCGCTTTGCAGAGGGCTATGCGGAACGCAGCCTCGTCGCCAATCTGCTGACTTCCGATACACGCCGCGTAGACCCCTACACGAACGAATCCATTGTATATATGTATTTAGGGGACGGAAGATACACGTTGGAGGGGCGCATTGACGAGGCGGTATTTCCGCTGAACCCCACCGCGATCCCTTCGGACGGCGCGTTATACGCGCTGGACACGCTTTGCGTACTGGAAGCGGGGCATACCTACGCGCTCTCCGGCGCACAGCTCGGGTTCGTGACGGAATCCGAGCCGAACAACTATCGCCTGTTCAATACCGATGAGCAGAGCCCCACGCCGGATACCGCCATGCTCTATACGCCCAATGAACGCGTAGAGGTCAAACAGCTTTGCGCGCGCGTGAAGTCGGGCAACAATTACTACGCCTTCGACCCCATTTTCGAGCCGGAGCTCGCAGATACCGGCATATCGCTACAGTACATTGCCTACGGCGAACCGGCGCGATAGTGACAAGGATGGTTATGGAAAAAAAGCCGTACAAAACGCTGCTCAAGGCGGCATCGGACGAAATCGTCATCAACAAATCGCGATCTATCGGCGATGGAAGACCGTGCGAGACCGAGGAAGAGGCGCTGGAGTTCATTCGGGAAATCCGCGCCCGTTATCGCGATGCGACCCACCACTGCTACGCCTACATCATCGGTCCCAATATGGGCATTATGCGCTATTCGGACGATGGCGAACCCGGCGGTACCGCCGGTATGCCCATGATCGAGGTATTGAAGGCGCGCGGCGTGACCAATTGCGCCGTGGTGGTCACCCGTTATTTCGGCGGCATACTGCTTGGCGCGGGCGGACTGGTGCGCGCCTATACGCAGGGCGCCGCCATTGCGGTCAACGCCTGCGGCGTAGGAACAATATATCCTACCGCGCGCTATTTGATCGAGGTCTCCTACCCCATGCTCAACCGTATGGATTACTTTTTAAAGGGCG
Source organism: Clostridia bacterium (assembly GCA_017460585.1). Taxonomy (GTDB): domain Bacteria; phylum Bacillota; class Clostridia; order Christensenellales; family Aristaeellaceae; genus Faecivicinus. The sequence continues at coordinate 7,650 of JAFUAR010000216.1, read as the reverse complement.
AACCCGTAGTTGTAGAGGACAAAAGCTTTACGGATGTGATAACCTACACGCTGCTGATTCGTTCAAGCGACGAAACGGGGTTTTTGCAGCGTGCGGCGAATATGAGCGAAGGCGCGCTCGATCCACTGCGCTATGAGGAGATCTATTGGCCTTGGGCGGAGGAATAAGGTAGACAAAACACAAACTTTCATTGACTCCATACACTTTATTCATTCATCTTTTTCATAACGCATATTTTTAGCCCAATTCAAAAAGCCGCTAAAGAAGTGATATACTTCTTCCAGCGGCATTTTATTTTTCTTCCTACTTTCCTGCGATGGACAGCTTGCTTACCAGCAGCGAAGGGCTGCCAAAGCAGCTGCCTCCGGGCATTCCAAACTTCAAATCTCCGCCTACGGCTTCAATATCCTTGAGCAACTGGTAAAAATTACCCGCAATGGTAATTTGCTTGACCGGCTGCGCTTGTTTGCCGCCGACCACCTGAAAACCCTTCGCGCTCAGTGAAAAATCACCGCTGATTGGGTTTGCGCCCGCGTGCAGACCCTGCACTTCGGTGATGCGCAATCCATCGCCCAACTGTGCCAGCAACGCGTCTTCACTCAGCGCGGAAGGCGCGAAGTAAAAGTTGAACGGAGCGATTCCCACGGAGGAATTGTAGCTGCGCGTGGCGTTGCCGGTAGAAAGAACACCCTGCTTCGCCGCGGTTTTCAGGTTATACAGAAGCGTAGTGAGCTTACCGGAATTGATTACGCTATGGCGCTTTGTGGCGACGCCCTCGCCATCGAACGCGGAGGAGGATACGCTGCCCGCGCGATGCGGATCATCAATAAGCGTAACGCATGAAGCGGCGATCTGCTCGCCCTCGCGCCCATTCAGCAGCGACAAGCCGCGCTGCGCCGCGTCCGCGGAAAACACCCCGCAGAAGGTTTCCAGCAAGTCCGCCGCCGCTTCCGGCGCGAGGACCACGCGTGAAACTCCGGAAGGCACGCTTTCTCCAAGCATAGAGGCGATGGCGCGATCCGCCGCTTCCTTCGCGGTGCTTTCCAGATTGATCTCCTCCGGCTGCTGCGCGGCAAACATACTCCAGCCGGAGCCCGTTTGATCCCCATCCTTGGCGGTAGGCATGGTGAATCCGCCGAGCACATTACCGCGCGAATGCACGTTCAGTCCCAGCGTGTTCACAATGGCGGTCTCCCCCACGGAAGAGAATACCTGACAGCTCTCCAATTGATCAATGCGTTCATCCTGCGCGAGCGTAAGCGCCTCCAAGCGCTTTGCCAGCTCGATTTTCTGCGCGGGCGTAATTTCATTCAGCGCGTCGCTCCACGGATCGACCTTCGCATATTCGCTGTCGCCCGGGTAGAGCGGCTGCGGATCGTCGTTTTCGATCAATTCCGCGTTGGATTTCGCGCCTTCCACCAACAGGTCGATGGCTTCCTCATCCAATATCTGGGTGGAGGCATAGCCCATTTTGCCATTGTACAAGCCGCGGAAGCCCAAACCAAGCTCATCCGAGGCGCTATACTTGAGTATTTCGCCCTTGAATACCTTTACGGAAAAGCTCTCTCCGGCGCTATAGTACGCCTCGCAATCGGTAAACCCCGCAGCCTTGGCGCGCTGAAACAGCGCTTCGATAAATTGCCTATATTCCATAGTTATCGACCTCCCACCGTAATACCGGTCACGCGAATCATGGGTTGTCCCACGTTGGTAGGAATAGAACCGCTGCTCGCGCCGCACATACCCTGCGCCATCCACATGGTTCTGCCCACGCGGTCGATCTTCTTGAGCACCTCCGCGCCGCGACCGATGAGCATCGCGCCGCGCACAGGACGATCCACCTTGCCGTTGCGAATGAGATAGCCCTCGGATACCGCAAAGTTGAATTCACCCGTGACTGGATTGACCGAGCCGCCGCCCATCTGCTTGGCATACAGCCCATCCGGACAGCTGGAAATAATCTCCGCCTCGTCGTCCGTACCGGCGGCAATGTAGGTGTTGCGCATACGCGAAGTCGGAGCAAAGGTATAATCCTGCCTGCGCCCGCTGCCGGTGGAGGGCAGACCCATTCGCCGCCCATTGAGTCGATCCACCATGTAGTTCTTCAATATTCCGTTTTCGATCAGCACGAGCCGCGTGGTGGGATTGCCCTCGTCGTCGATATTGGTGGAGCCCCATTCGTTGGGCAACGTACCGTCATCCACCGCGGTGACGATGGGCGAGGCGATCTGTTGACCCAGCTTTCCGGCGAATTCCGAATTTCCGAAGGCGACGGCTTCCGCCTCCAGCGAATGTCCGCAGGCTTCGTGGAAAATCACGCCGCCAAATCCGCCGTCAATCACCACGGGCATCACCCCCGCAGGGCACGGATCCGCCTTGAGCATGGTCACCGCGCGCTTGCCCGCCTGAATCGCCGCCTGTTCCACATCCACGCGCGTTTCAAACAGCTCGCCGCCCATTAAGGCACCCGGGCTTTCCGATCCCGTCTGGTTTTCACCGCCTCCTACCGCGATGGCCGACACACGAAAGCGCGTGTATACGCGGCGATCTCCGGTAAACAGTCCCTCTGAATTGGCAATGAGCACCTCGCTGTCGCTCATGGCAACGCCGCAGCTCACCTGCTGAATTTCCGCAGAAACGGAACGCGCGGCGACATCCGCCCGACGCAGCAGCTCCGCCCTGCGCGCGCCGGATACATCCATCGGCAGCTGCCGAAACGCGTGTACGTTCGCGCCCAGCGAGCCAACGAGGCGAATATCGAGCGCGTTTGGCTTGTCGCCGATCGCATCCGCCGCCTTGCCCGCCGCGGCGATCAGTCCGGAGGGCGAGGTATCGTTGGTATGCACGTATACGGACTGCAGGCCATTGTACACGCGAATGCCCGCGCCATGCGTGCGACCCGTTACCGCGTTATCGATATGTCCGTCTATCAAGCTTAGATTCGTGCTTCGCTTATCCTGCAGGAAGAGCTCTGCAAAGTCGCCGCCCTTTTTCAATGCGGCGCGCAGAGTATCCTCCGCGATTCTTCTGGATATCATGATTGGTCTTACCCCTCTCTACGAATGATTTATGAAAAGCGCTGCTGCAGCGCCTCGAACCGGTCGTGCGTAATGAGCGCGTCCAGCGCGGTCCCGCGCAGCTTGACGATATAGGTCCACCGCCCATAGGGAGAAATGGAATCGATAAAATTCAAATTGACGATATAGCCCTTATGTGTACGGAAAAACAGATCCGCGGGCAGGCGCTCCTCCATATCCTGCAGGGAATCGCCGGTCACGTAGCGGCTGCCATCGGAAAGGTAGAGCACGGTGGCGCGTTCCTCGCGCTGGATGAGCATAATGGCGTTGAGATCCACAAAGCTAATGCCGTCACGATGCTTGAGCATCATTCTGCCGGCGGATGCGCCGCCCGAAGCTTGTATGGGGCGTTCCTCCACATTCGCGCCTCGCAAACGCTCGCGAATCAGGCGCAGCGTATTCAGCGCGCGCTCATTGCGAAACGGCTTGACCAAATAATCGAACGCATACACCTCAAACGCGCTTTTCATATATTGCTCATGCGCGGTGGCGAACACCAATACCGTGCGCGGGTTTCTATCCTGTATGCGATGGGCGCACTCCATGCCGGTAAGCCCCGGCATTTCCACATCCATCAGCACCACCTCGGGACGCAGGCGTTCATACAGCTCCATGAGCTGTTCACCGTTTTCCGCCTCGCCCACCAGCGCGTAGCCTTCAGATTTACGAATGAGCATGCGCAGCACTGTGCGCATGCCCGGATCATCGTCGGCAATGAGAATTCGAATGGGTTCCATGAACGTTATCCTCTGCGATTGATCAATTGAGCCGCCCCGCTCGCATGGCGCGCGGCTTCCCCAATATTTCTGCGGTCACCACCGCCTGCTGCATTTCCGCGGCGGTCAGCCTGCGCGTCGTACGGCGAGGCGCGATTTCCACCTTCGGCGTGGGTATAGAGTCGCTTTTGCGCATATGCGCCGCGTGTTCCTCGCGATTCTCGCCCTCTTCGCTGTGCGCGCCGAGCGAACCGCCCACGCAACCCTCTTCGTCTTCCACGCTAAAGCCCATCTCCATCCGCGCTGCAATGGGTTCGGGCGTTGGCGAAGGGGCGGTTTTCGCCGCGGCGATGGGCGGAGCGCCCACCTTAGCCGCCTGAAAAGCTTTTTGAAAGCTGGCGCTCGCCCTCGGTGCGGGCTGCGGCGCAGGACGGCGCTGCGCCGTCCCCTTCGCGCCCGTGGTATTCGGTTTTTTCCGTTTGGACAGGCTGCCCAGTACGATGAGCAATATTACTACAATAATTCCGCCCAGATCTTCCATGCGGCAGACCTCCTTCCGGCAGATGATTGATGATTACTTCTGGCTGTTTTCCGAATCATTTGCGCCATTATCGCCCGCGATTGCCTGACGCATACGCGTATCGGAAATTACGTTCTGCATTTGATAATAGTCCATTACGCCCAGCTTGCCGGTGCGCAGCGCCTCGGCCATTGCCTTCGGCACCTCCGCCTCCGCGGCGACCACCTTTGCGCGCATCTCCTGCACGCTGGCGATCATTTCCTGTTCCTGCGCTACCGCCATAGCGCGGCGCTCCTCCGCCTTTGCCTGAGCAATGCGGCGATCCGCTTCCGCCTGATCCATTTGCAGCTGCGCGCCAATATTGCGACCCACGTCTACATCGGCAATATCGATCGACAGTATTTCATACGCGGTTCCCGCATCCAACCCCTTATTCAGCACTGTACGGCTGATGAGGTCGGGATTCTCCAGCACCGCCTTATGGGTTTCCGAGGAGCCGACCGTGGTAACAATGCCCTCGCCTACGCGGGCGATGATGGTCTCCTCCCCCGCGCCGCCGACCAGACGGGCGATGTTGGCGCGCACCGTGACGCGCGCCTTGACGCGCAGCTCGATGCCGTCCTTCGCGATAGCGGCGACGATGGGCGTTTCAATCACCTTGGGATTGACGCTCATCTTAACCGCGTCTTCCACGTTTCGTCCGGCGCGGTCGATCGCCATCGCCTTTTCGTATTCCAGCGGAATTTCTGCCGACTGCGCCGAAATCAACGCGTTGATTACGCGTTCCACGTTACCGCCCGCCAGATAGTGGGCTTCCAGCTTGTTGCGATCTACGGTCACTCCCGCTTTACGCGCCTGAATGAGCGGTCGCACAATTTTACTGGGGTTAATGCGGCGCAGGCGCATACCGAACATACTGAACAGGCTCACATGCACGCCGGACGCCATCGCCTCGATCCAAAGCCCAATGGGGAATATGGTAAAGAACAGTATAATGAGTATGACTATGGCAATTCCAATAAACAAATAGGCAAAACCGGGTTCGTACATCATGATTATTTCCCCTCCTTCACTGTTTCCGCTTCGCGCACCACAATGCGCGTGCCGTCGATGCGCTGCACTGTAACGGGTTTGCCCGCGTCGATAAAATCGCCGTCGGACACTACGTTCAGCTTTACGCCGTTGATTTCGGCAATGCCCGCCGGACGCAGCACAGTATGCGCGGTTCCGCTCAGACCTACAAAATAGTCCAAATCGCTGATCGAATCATCCTTTGCGCTGTTGAGCACATCGTTGAGCACCAGTTTGGATTTACTCAAGCGCCCCTTTGCAATAGAATGCATGGCGATGGAAAACGCGATGCCCAGCAACACTACGCTGATGAGCACCAGCACCAACGCCTGCAGGGGCGTAGGATGCATGAGGACGATTCCGCCGCCCATCAGGAGCGTACCGGAAACGCCCGCCAAACCAAAGCCGGGAATGTACATTTCCACGATGAGCAGCACATAACCCGCAAGCACCATGACCAGCGCAGGAATGTGATTGGACAGCATAGCGCCAAAGTCCGCCATAGCGTCGCCTCCTTTTGACTCATAGGAAACCGCGACTTACGCGGCTTTCAGGGATGCATCGATTATAGCACGATTCCGCGCATTCCAAAAGCCCCCGCCGCTTGAAAGATACAAAACGGGGTCTAAATTGTCAGTTTCCATCCCGCGCGAGCAGCTCCGCTACGATGCGATCCGTAGGGGCGAGATCATAGCCGAGCAGGTCCTTTGGATTTACCCATTCAAACGCGTTGCAATCAATCGCTTCGGGTTCCCCATCGATGATGGTGCTAAACAGGAAATGAAGGCGTATTGTCCCATCTTCGTTCATGCGCTCTACATACTCTTCTTTGGTTTGGGTTACGATATTCAATTCTTCCCGAAGCTCGCGCTCGAGCGCCTGCGCGGGCGTCTCGCCCGCCTCCAGCTTGCCGCCCGGAAACTCCCATTTGAGACCCAAACGGCTTTCGGGCTTGCGCTGGCAAAGCAGCACCCTGCCGTTTCTAAGAATAATACCCGCGGATACTTCAAGCATATTCTTTCCCTCCATGAAAAATACCGCCGTGGAAAACCACAGCGGTAAGACTTATGCAATTGTACTACTCCAACACGCGGAAACCCCACGAGAACACGCCGTTGTAATAGCCGGTAGACAGCGTGGAAATGATCACCTGCTTGCCCGCGGAAGAGGCGTGAATGAACTGTCCGCCGCCCAGATACAGACCGGTATGGTCGGAAAGATCTTTGTCGTAGGCGTTGGTATTGAAGCATACCACGTCGCCGCGCACCAGATCATCAATATTCTCAATATGGCGGTAGGCGGTGCTGTAGCCCTGCGTCTCCGCGGAAGCGGGCAGCGTAATGCCGATCTGCTGGTAGCAGTAGCGCACATAGCGAGAGCAGTCAAAGCTCTTGGGCGGGTTCGCGCTGGAGGAATAGGGGCGACCCTTCAGGGAAAGGGCGATCTTGAGCATATACTCGATCTTCTGCCCGCGGGTCAGATTGTCGGAATACTCCTCCGGCACCTCAATGGTGGTGGGATCCTCCACAGAAGGCGTGGCGTCAAACTCCGCCTCAGGATCCTCCAAATGGAATACGAGGTTCGGCGTGAGCGTGGTGACTATGCTCATTTGCACATAGCCGGTCACGGTCTTGCTCTGGTTTTCTACCTGAAAATAATTGCCGGAGCGGCTCTTGATGTAGAGCAAGGTACCCTTTTGCAGGGTCGCCACCTTCTTGGAAGAGGTGGAAGCCTTGAGATAAAGCACTCCGCGCGCCGAGGTGTAGGCGGGAATGCGGGCATTCAGGGTAAGATAACGCACCTGCATGAAACCACGTTCATCATTGGCGGGATTGGTGACCTGCGCCCACGTGCCGTTAATGCCGTCAATTTCCACCTTCTTGCCCTTGCTCACTTTCGTATAGGAAGCGGAGGTGGAAGGCGTTTTATAAACCTTCGCGGAAGAGGAGACCGTGCCGTACCAAGTTTCCGCCAGCGCGGCGGACGCGTACAGCAGCATGGCAACCGCGACGAAAAGCATTATTCGAATGGAGCGTTTCAATACAGAATGCATACAAGATTCCCTCCCTGATCGACAGTCAGTATATCTATATGATTCGACGTTACTGTTCAGCCTACGGCTGAACAGGTTGCGGACGGGGGACACGTCCCCCGCCCGCGGCGCGGCGCTCGAATTTTTAATTCGACCGTCCGCGGTTTTGACTGAAAGTCAAAACTTGAAAACCCTTTCGGGTTTTCAACCTTGCCACCCCCCTCAGGTTTTGCT
>JAFUAR010000215.1 GCA_017460585.1 Clostridia bacterium | reverse complement strand
CCGCGGGCGGGGACGTGTCCCCCGTCCACTTACTGTGAAGCCGTAGGCTGAACAGTAACATAACATATGAAACGGGAGCTGCGCGCCATTGCCCGCGCAAATTCCCGTTTCACAATGCATTATTCGTTTTTCAGCTTTTCCATTTCCCGTACAATTAAATCCGGACAGTTGCTGGTAATACAGTCTACGCCAAGCAGTATATATTTACGAATCTCCTCCGGCGTTTCAAGCGGCCATGTGCCCACCTGCAGCCCAGCTCTGTGCCATTCCTCAATTTTATTGATATCCAGCACCGTTACCTTGGGGAGCAGCACGGAAGCGCCCAGCTTTCTTGCCGTGGTCAGCACGTTGGCGGGAACCTTCGTATCATACAATATGCCAATGCGCGCGTCTGCGTCGCATTTGCGTACCGCTTCCAGCTGGCTCTGAACAAATGAGATATACGTCACTTGCTCGCTCATGCCCAGCGACTGAACCAGTTTCACGCAGGTTTTCGCGTTCGCCCCCGCTTTGAGCTCCAGTTGAACGTACAACCCCGCGTCCTTGAGCACCCGCAGCGCCTCTTCCAGCGTGCATAAATCGCTCTTCATGCTTTTCAGCTTGCTCAGGGTCGTATCCGCAATCTTCACCTTTTTCCCCTGATAGGAAATGGTCGCGTTGTGGTTCACCACCTGCACGCCATCCTTGGTGGTCTGCGCGTCGAGCTCCACGGTATCCGCTCCAGTGCTTGCGGAATTGCGAAACGCTGTGAGCGTATTTTCCGGCCAATAGCCCATGCCGCCCCTGTGCGCGACCGCGTGCACGGTGTGCAATTGATAGTATTGCTCTACGCTCACGGGAACCGTTTGTTCCAGCGCGCCGGCGGACAATTTAAGATACGTCTTGCCCACGGCATTTCCGATCAAACGCCCGTTTTCTACCTGCGCAATCGCCTCGTCTTCCGACTGCGCCTGAACCTCTACCGCGCAGACTTCCCCATCCTCCGTCATGGCGCGCAGGGCAAGCGGTATCATCTCTCCCAGACCGATCTGCCACTGGTTAGGCGCGTCGATCATTGCCGCCGGCTTGGATACGCTCACAGCGGCGCTGACCGATATGCCGTTGTAAGCGGTAGCGGTGATATGCGCCTCTCCGCAGGCAAGCGCGGTCACCACGCCGGAACCATCCACCAAAGCGACCTGCGTATCATCGCTCGTCCAAACCATTCCGCCGCCCTGTTTGCTCTCAAACACCGCGCGAAGGGACTGCGACTCACCAACCGTCAAGCGAATGGAAGCCGGTTCCAGCCGAATGCGCTTTGGCGCCTTCATCACGTTTACCTCGAATTGCGTCTGCAAGCCATTGTAGCTGCGTGCGGTCACCCGCGCCGTTCCTGTCTTCACTCCAACCAGCGTATTCCCCTCCACGCGCAGCACCTTGGGTTTGGCGCTGGAAAGCGCGTAGCCGTTCGGATAATCCGCGCCCAGATCCACGGAAATCTCTACGCGCTCGCCCACGCCCACGCTCCGCGGCGCGCCGGATACGAAAATGGCTTGCGGCGCGGGGATGACCCGCACGGGGACGCTCGCGGAATAACCGTTGAAGCTGGATACGGTAAGTACCGCCGACCCGACCTCGAGCGCTTCGATCTTCCCCGATGTCGATACGGCGACCGCGTCTGACGGAGAAACAGCGTATTCGAAGCCAAGGCGACCTCCGTTGGGCGCGCTCGCCTCCGCCTGTATGGTTTGCCCTTCTCCCATTTCAATTGCCTCCCAAGGGAGCAGCACGCCGTCCGGCGCCTGCTCCACGGTCACGGTTTTGGCGGCTTTTTTCCCGTTATAGGCAGTGACTGTGAGTTTTGCGCTTCCCACTGCCTGCGCGTAAATCGTTCCGTCAGAGTCTACGGAAATAACGCCCTGCGGGCTGACGGAATAGCTGATGCCGCCGCCCTTTCCCGCGGGAAATACCGCCCGCGCGGTCGCGCTCTGCCCCACGGCGAGTCGATCCGCCGAGAGCTTCAGGCTCACCTTACTGGGCTTCCCCAATACGGTGATTTCCACACACTGCGCTTCGCAGCCCTCCGCGTATGCCGTAATGGTAGCGCTGCCAGTATGCTTGCCCGTCACCACGCCGCCGCTCGATACCTGAGCGACGCGATCATTCGAGGTGCTCCACAGTATGCGCGCATCGCTTTCCGCGCTCCAGATCGGTTCGATCGGAATGCGCTCGCCCACGCCGATTTCCTCGTGGTCGACCGAAAGGAAAAAGCTTGACGCGTTCGTCACCTCAGGCTCCAAGGTCTTTGCAATATCGTACGTCGCCTCTGGAAGGGGCGTCGCTTCAGGTGCGCGGGTTTCTTCGGCGTCAATCGGTTCAAGCGCATTCGTCTGCTCCGCGAACGCGAACAATACGCTCATGAGCAAGACCAGCGTAAGCGGCAGCAGCCTTAATATCGCTTTCATCGTCTTTTCCTCCCCGCGGCGCGCACCGAGGCGTTCGCATAGCGCTGACCTCGTTTTTGTGCGATAAAAACAAAATAACCGTCGATTTCTTCAATGCGTACGCCGCCGAATATAGACACCAGTTTATTCCGGTACCAATCTCTGCGTTTGGTCACCATAACCATATGTCCGCCCAACCTCAAACGGTTAAACCCCTTTTCGATAAACCGCTTCGCTACGCTAAAATCGCTCTGATAGGGTGGGTTGGTCAGTATCCAATCGAATTCGGAGGCTTCCACCGCTTCGAACGCGTCTCCGCAGGAAATATGCACGCCCTCCGCGCCGTTCGCCTGCGCGTTTCGACGCGCGTACTCTACGGCTTTGGAATCGATATCCGTCATCCATACGTTGTGCGCGCCGCAGCGCCGCGCCGCGTAAATACCCACCAGCCCGCAACCGCAGCCCAGATCCAGCACGCGCTGCTCCGGCTCTAGCGTCACGACCGAAAGCACCGCCAAAGTACCCGCGTCCGCACGTTCGGGCGAAAAAAGACCTTGGGTCGATTCCATGGAAAAGCGCTCTCCGCCAAGCTCCACCGCGTATCGCATTGCCGAATCCTCCATAATGGATTTTACACGAAGCCTCGTTGCGGTAACCGCCGATTGAATCGCCGCAAGGTCTTCACATTTGTATGGTACCACATCTGTCAAGAAAACGCGAGGCGCGGAGCATTTCTCACGCTCCGCGCCTCAATCACCAATCAATCGGTCGCTTAAACCTTGAAATTCACGCTCTTATCGCCCTGCGCGTTGGAGCCGAACTGATAGTCGTTGCCCGGCAGCACGGCGTTCAGAATGATGCCTACCAGCGCGCCGACCGCCAAACCGGACAGGCTTACCGGACCCAGTACAATCGCGCCGGTGCTGGAGAAGTTGATGCCCAGCGACAGACCCATGATCAGCGCCGCGATGATGACATTGCGGTTCTTGGTGAAGTCTACCTGATTTTCCACCACGTTGCGCACGCCAACGGCGGAGATCATTCCGTAAAGAATCAGGCTCACGCCGCCGATGGTCGCGGTGGGCATCGCAGCGATCAGCGCCTCAAACTTGGGGCAGAATGCGAATACGATCGCCAACACCGCCGCGATGCGAATGACCTTGGGGTCGTACACCTTGGTCAGCGCGAGCACGCCGGTATTTTCGCCGTAGGTAGTATTGGCGGGCGCGCCGAACAGCGCCGCCAGAGAGGTCGCCATACCGTCGCCCAGCAGGGTGCGGTTCAAACCCGGATCCGCCACGAAATTCTCGCCGACCGTGGAGGATATAGCGCAAATATCGCCAATGTGCTCGATCATGGTCGCCAGCGAGATGGGCAGCATGATCAGAATGGCGGAAACCAGACGACCGCCGTCGCAGTGTCCAAACAGGGAAAACACGGTGTTTCCACGGCTGATGGGAAGACCCAGCCACTGCGCCTCCGCCACCTTGGAAAAGTCGACCTGACCGCAGATCGCCGCGATGAGATAAGAACCGACTACGCCCAGCAGAATGGGGATAATCTTAATCATTCCCTTGCCCCAGATATTGGCGACAATCACGATGGCAATCGCCAGAAGGGCGATCCACCAGTTGGCTTCGCAGTTATTAATGGCGGAGCTGGCAAGGCACAGACCGATGCAGATAATCACCGGTCCGGTCACAATGGGCGGGAAAAAGCGCATTACGCGATTGGCGCCGAACGCACTGACCAGCGCGGAAAGCACCGCGTAGAGTATGCCCGCGCACGCCACGCCGACGCCCGCATAGGGAATCCAATTGAGGGCTTCCGCATCGTTAAACAGCGCGGCGACGGAAGCATAACCGCCGATAAAGGCAAAAGAGGAACCGAGGAACGCGGGCACCTTGCCCTTTGTCAAAAAGTGAAACAGCAGCGTGCCCAATCCGGCGAACAGCAGCGTAGTGGAAACCGGAAGTCCGGTCAGCACCGGAACCAACACGGTCGCGCCAAACATGGCGAACATATGCTGGAAGCCCAGCAGCAGCATCTTCGGAATTCCCAGAGATCTTGCGTCGCGAATACCATTGTCAGACATGAACTTACCCCTCCAATTCTTCATCCTGTCGGCGGTACAGCCAGACGTTCGTCTCTCCATCGATGTTCGGCATATTCACGCGAACGAATTCCGCGTGCGATGTGGGAATGTTCTTGCCCACAAAATCCGCGCGGATGGGCAGCTCTCTGTGCCCGCGATCGATCAGTACCGCGAGCTGTATGCGACGCGCTCGACCGATATCCATCAACGCGTCCATCGCGGCGCGCGCCGTTCTGCCGGTATAAAGCACATCGTCTACCAAAATCACCGTCTGATCTTCGATGGAAAAAGGTACGTCCGTTCGATTCAGGCGTGGATCCCTTGCCGCCGGGGTCAAATCATCGCGATAGAAGGTAATATCCAGCGTGCCGACGGGCAGTCTAGTGCCCTCCACACGCTCAATCGCTTCGCGCAGCATATGCGCCAACGGCTCTCCTCTGCGGCAAATGCCCACCAGAACCACGCCGTCCACGCCCTTGTTGCGCTCGATGATTTCATGCGCCATGCGCATGACCGAGCGGCGCAGCTGCGCTTCGTCCAGTATCAGGTTCTTTCGCTGCAAGAAAAGCCCTCCTTTTCGCAAAAATACCCCCTGCCGACAAGGCAGGGGGTGCATAAATCATTCGATGCATTCTCCGGTCGCCTTGCCGACCTCACGGGATCGACTTAAAGGTTCCAGCCGCGTTGTATTATATGCGCTGTACGGCGATTCGGGAAAGCATGGTTCTGTAAATTCAGAGTTCACATTGGTTTGCAGGCGTGCAGCGCGCGAATAAACGCCGCCGCGTCCGGCGCGCCGAAGCACGCGCTGCCCGCGACCAGCACCGTAGCGCCGTTCTGCACAAGTTTCGGCGCAGTTTTTTCGTTCACGCCGCCGTCTACCTCGATCATGGCGTCCGTTCCCGTATCATCCAGCAGTCTGCGCACGTCGGCAACCTTCTGAACGCAGCTTTCCAGCATCTTTTGACCTCCAAAGCCCGGGTTAATGGTCATCACCAGCGCCAGATCGAACGCGCCGAGCACATATCGCAGGCATTCCGGAGAGGTCGCCGGATTCATTGCGACCCCCGCCAGACATCCAGCCGCGCGAATTTGCCGAAGCGCGCGATCCAGATGTACGGTCGCCTCCGCGTGTATGGTAATGATTTTTGCGCCAGCTTCCGCAAAAGCGTCGATGTACCGCTCCGGTCGCTCGATCATTAAGTGAACGTCGACCGGCAAGGAGCCCTTTGCCGCGGCCTTCAATACCGGAATACCATAGGAGAGATTGGGCACGAAGCGCCCATCCATCACATCAAAATGCAGGTAGTCCGCGCCCGCCTGCGCCATGCGCTCAATCTCATTGCCCATCTGCAGCATATCCGCCGCCAATAACGACGGCGCAACCTTAACCATATCGATTCCTCCATTGCTCACGCATTTCCGCAAGCAGCGCCTGATAGCGTTCATGCCGTTCCCGTGAAATTTCTCCGCCTTCGACTGCATTCAGCACCGCGCAGCGCGGCTCCCGATCGTGATAACAGGGCTGAAAAAAGCACTGCCCCTCGTAGGGTGTAAATTCCGGCCAGCAATCCTTGAGTTCCACCGGATCGAACACGTCGCTTTCCAAGAGACTAAAGCCGGGCGTATCCAGCACCATACCGCCATCCGCCAGAGGGATCAGCTCGCAATGGCGCGTGGTGTTCTTGCCGCGCTCGATCTTTCTGGATAACGAACCCGTTTGGGTTTTCAGCCCATACAGCGCGTTGATCAAGGTGGATTTACCCGCGCCGGACTGACCCGCCAACGCGTGTACCCTGCCGGAAAGCCGCGCCTTCAGTATGTCGAGCCCAATTCCCCGCGCGGCGGATACCGCAATGGGCGCGACCTCCGCGCCGGCATACTGGCGGAGTATATCCTCCGCGCGCTGTGGATTCAGATCATACTTGTTCACCACCAGCTGCGCGGGAATTCCGGCTCGACGCGCGATTTGCAGCATACGATCCGCCAACAGCAGGTCTGGATCCGGCGTCGCCGCGGCGACCACCAGCACCACCACATCCAAATTCGCCACAGGCGGACGCGTCAGTTCGTTGCGCCTTTGCTCAATGGAGAGTATCCAGCCATGCTCATCAT
>JAFUAR010000214.1 GCA_017460585.1 Clostridia bacterium | reverse complement strand
CACGCAGGAGGAATTCTTCCACACGTTCAACGACCTATATAACGCGGGAAAGCAAATTGTAATTTCATCCGACCGACCGCCCAACGAGCTTCCCACGCTGGAAGAACGCCTGCGCTCGCGCTTCGGTTCAGGACTGATCGTAGATATCGGCAAGCCGGATTTTGAAATGCGCGTCGCCATACTGCGCCGCAAGGCCGAAGAGGATATGATCGACCTGCCGCACGACGCCGCGGAGTACATCGCGGCGCATTTCGACCGAAGCATTCGCGAGCTGGAGGGCGCGCTCACCCGCGTTTCCGCCAAGTCAAGGCTGTTCGGCTACCCCATATCGCTGGAACTGACCATGCAAACGCTGGAGGAATTGACCCAAACTGCCGATACGCGCGTCGTCACGCCGAAGAAAATTATTGAAACCGTGGCGGAACACTATCAGGTTAAGCCTGAAGAGATTCTCTCCAAGAAGCACACTCAGGAAGTCGTGGTACCCCGACAAATCGCCATTTACATTTGCCGCGAGCTCACCGATCTAAGCACCGTGAACGTAGGCAAGGAATTTGGCGGACGCGACCATACCACCGTAATGCACAGCTGCGAAAAGGTCGCCGCCCAAATGAAGACGGACGCCTTGTTTAAGCGCAAAGTGGACGATTTAATGGAACAGGTCAAAAAACGGTAGAATAAGTAAAATCCGCCCTCGTTCCAATATCGCTCTGTGGATAACCGGCAATTTATCCAGCCTTTATCCACATCGCCTGTGGAAGAAAAACCGCGATAAAATCTATATTTTTGAAGGTTTTCCGCATTTTCCACAGCACCTACTACTACTTCTACAAAGATATATATTATTATTGATCCAATCAATGGAGGTAACGCCATGCAATTCATCTGCACCGCAGCGGAACTAATTGAAAAGTTACAAATCGTCACCAAGGCGCTCTCAAACCGCACGCCCAACCCCGTTTTGGAAGGAATTCTGGTAGAAACGGAAAAGGACAACATCGTTATGACCTGCTCAGACGAGCGCATCACCATCGTAACCCGTCTAAAGGCCTCCATTCAGTCGGCCGGACGCGGCGTAGTGCCCGGCAAGCTGTTTACGGACGTCATTCGCAAGCTCCCCGACGGCGCAGTAACCGTAACTATGAACGAGAACAACGTGTTCAACATTCGCGCCGCGGGCACGCGTATGAATATATCCGGTCAGGACGCAGATCTTTTCCCGATGTTGCCGCAGGTGGATCGCGAGCGGGAAATTTCGCTGCCGCAGGATATGCTAAAGGATATGATTCAGAAAACGGAATTCGCCATCGCCACCGAAGACGTGCGCGAGGTACTCACCGGCTGCAATCTCGAAATTGAAAACGGCGTGGTTACCATGGTGGCGCTGGACGGCTTCCGTCTGGCGATGCGGCAGGCGAAGTGCTCCGAGGTGCTGGAAAAGCTTTCCGCGATTATCCCCGGAAGGGCGGTCGGAGAAATCGGCAAACTGCTGTCCGATTCCGAAGACGCGTTCGCCACGCTTGCGTTCGGCGGCAATAAGCTGCATATTCGCATGGACGATACCGAAATATTCATCATATTGGTGAACGGTGAATACGTCAATTTCCGCCAGATTCTTCCCAAAAGCTTTGCCACCCGAGTCGCCGTAGAGCTCGACCCCTTTCGCCGCTGCGTAGATCGCGCCGCTTTATTTGCGCGAGAGGGCAACAACAATCTTTTGGTGCTGCGCATTGCCGATGGAGAAATGGTCATCGAGGCGCATTCTCAAATTGGCGATGTACGCGAAGAGCTGCAGGTGGAGCAGGACGGCGCGAACATCAACATCGCGTTCAACGTGCGCTATTTAACCGATGTGGTGCGCTATATCGATTCCGATAAGATCGAAATGAGCTTGAATAGCTCCATAAGCCCCTGCGTTATTACGCCGCTCAACGATTCCGACTATCTGCATTTAGTGCTGCCGGTGCGCACCTCGGCGACCAACGCGTAATTTACGGAGGGAATGCGATTGACCTCGACAATTTGCGCGCTCGCAACTCCGCAGGGACAAGGCGGCATCGCCGTGCTGCGAATCAGCGGCGATGCCGCTCTCGAGGTGCTGCGCGGCGCGTTTGAACCCGCGCATATCGAGCGCGCGTACGAGCCTTGGCGCATGATGTACGGCAGGGCGGTGGGAAAACATGGTGAAACGCTGGATGAGGTGCTGGCGGTGTATATGCCGGGACCTCGTTCCTATACTCGCGAGGATGTGGCGGAAATTCATTGCCACGGCGGCATGGTTTCGGCGCGCGTTGTACTGGAACGGCTCATTCAGCTGGGCGCGATACCGGCGCAGCCCGGAGAATTTACCAAGCGGGCATACCTGAACGGGCGCATCGACCTTACGCGCGCCGAGGCGGTCATGGCGCTGATCGGCGCGGGTTCCGAGGCGGAGGCGCGCGCCTCTGTGCGCCAGCTCGAGGGCGGCGTGTCGGGCTTTGTGCGCGGCGGTCTCATGATCGGCGCGGAAAACTATACACTGGAGGGAGAGGGCGACCAGAGCGTTGCGCATGTACTGGGGGAATTTCTGCCACAGTACTACGATGAAGGGCGCCAGGTGCCCGAGGAAGTCCTTTG
>JAFUAR010000213.1 GCA_017460585.1 Clostridia bacterium | reverse complement strand
ATAAGTCATAACCACCCGTTGAACGGGTGGTTTGACCAAGCCCTATAAGGGCTTATCACTAGTGGTAGCCCTCTTAAGAGGGCATCGAAGTATCTGACAACCACACTGTAATTACTGGCGGCCCCCTACTCGGGGGCTATCATTATTTGCCTTTCTTCTCTGGCTCACCCGTAAACGGGTCA
This sequence comes from Clostridia bacterium, assembly GCA_017460585.1. Classification (GTDB taxonomy): domain Bacteria; phylum Bacillota; class Clostridia; order Christensenellales; family Aristaeellaceae; genus Faecivicinus. The sequence goes on along the minus strand of JAFUAR010000213.1, from coordinate 7,051 downwards.
ATGAGCTCTTTCATACTTATTTGGTCATTCATTATATCTTCCTGCAACTGATTCTGGATGTATTCCTTTATAGCACCTTCATACTTCCCTACTGTATCCACATAGTATCCTCTGCACCAGAAATGCCGGTTACCATATTTATACTTCAGATTCGCGTGACGGTCGAATATCATCAAGCTACTTTTGCTCTTCAGATATCCCATGTACTGCGCTACACTCAAGTGTGGCGGTATTGCCACTAGCATATGTATATGGTCGGGACAGCACTCCGCCTCAATTATTTCCACTCCTTTGCGCTCGCTCAGTTCCCGCAGTATCTTCCCCACATCTGCTTTTATCTGCTTGTAGATGATCTGCCTACGATACTTCGGCGCAAACACGATGTGGTACTTGCATCTCTACTTGCTATGTGATAAACTTCTTACGTCATCTTTCATGACTGAACCTCCTATTCTCTCTTTGTGTGGCTGTCAGACCTCACTTAGTTTATCATAGGAGGTTCATTTCTTTCACTAAAGTTTTTCTTTATTGACCCCCAGTTGAACTGGGGGTTTTATAACGCCTTTTCGGCTGCCAAATATGAAACGACCGGAGCCAAATGGCTCCGGTCGTTCATAACAGTGCTAGGAATTAGCCTTCCACAGAGGCATACTCGAAGTTCACATGACCAATGGGGTTCGCGACTACGCCGCTGACCTCGGGCTTGGCGAGGAACTGAGTTTCCATGGAGTAGATGGGCATACCGGGCATCTGATCTACCAGATACTTCTCGGCTTCGATCAAAGCGGCTTCGCGCTCGGCGTTGTCAGTCATGGACAGCGTCTTCTCGAAGAGCTCGTCGTACACCGGATCATCCCAACGGTTCTCGTAGCAGTTGGAGCCGGTGACCCAGATGGCCAAGTTGGCGGAAGGATCCGCGTAGTCGCAGGTGTAACCATTGCGGTCTACGGAGAAGTGACCCTCGTCCAGCTCATCCCAGTATACGGAGGATTCGAAGGACTGAATCTCGTAGTTGATGCCCAGATTGGTCTTCCACATATCGCCCAGAACCTGCGCCAGAATGCTCTGCTGGGTGCTGTTCTGCACGGTGATAGTGATGGTGGGGAAGCCTTCGCCATCCGGATAGCCGGCTTCCGCCAGCAGCGCCTTCGCGGCTTCCACATCCTCGGTGAACATATCGCCGGCGATATCGCGGTAGCTCTTGGTGGGATCGGTAATGGACATCTGCGCATAGGGCACGAAACCGTATACGGGCTTTTCGATAACGCCCATCGCCTGAGTCAGCACGGCGCGATCGATCGCCATGGCGAACGCCTGGCGCACGCGGTTATCGGAGAACTCGGGCAGCTCGCAGTTGAAATCGCAATACTGAATGCCGATACGGGGCAGCTGACGCAGCTCCTCGGAGCCCGCGTAGTCGGTCAGACCCTGCTGGTCCAGATTGATGGACACGTTCAGGTCGTTGTTCTTATAGGCCAACAGCTCGGTCGCCGTTTCCTGAATGATAGAATACTGAATGGTATCCAGCTTCACATCGTCCGCCAGATAGTAGTAGGGATTCTTCGCCAGAACGATCTTGTCCAGAGAGGAATACTCCTGAAGCATATACGGACCATGGCAAAGATAGGTTTCGGGGCTCCCAGCACAGTTCTCGTTCGCCTCGACAGCCGCCTTGGAAACTGGCAGGAAGGAGGTGGTGGAGGTGAGCATCGGGAACCAAGGAGTCACGTTTTCGAGGGTAACCACAAAGGTCTTCTCGTCAACCGCCTTGATGCCAACCTCGTCCGCGGTGCACTCGCCGTTGAAGAACGCCTTGCCGTTCTTCACGATCCACAGATCGGAAGCGGCCTTGGAGAGCACCTCGGGGTCGATAACGCGCAGCCAAGAATACTCGAAGTCATACGCGGTCAGATCAGAACCGTCGCTCCACTTCAGACCGTCGCGCAGGGTGAAGGTGTAGGTGAGCTGATCCTCGGAAATATCTACGGTTTCCGCCATGGCAGGAATGTAGTTGGAGCCGTCGGCATCCATCTTATACAGACCCTTGAACAGGTTCTGCAGTACCTGAGAGGAGCGGGCGTAGGAGTTCAGAGTGGGATCCATCTGCTGAGGATCATCGCCGAGAGCGGTGATAATGGAGTTGCCTTCGGCCATTGCCGGCAGCACCAGCAGTACGGAAACCGCCATCGCGAGCACCAGAAGCATGGAAAGCAGCTTTTTCATGGGTGGAACCTCCTTGATGTATTCGTCATCGGCGTTGCGCAGATGATGATGTTCCTATATTAATAAGGAATTCATCTGTTGTCAAGCAATTTTTCGAATATTAACGCCGAATCTCATTCAATATAACGTTCAAAATGCGCTCAATTCTGTTAAAAATGCAAAATAAAGCTTTTTTCGTTGCAATTTTATGGGCAATGGGTGTACAATAATGAGCGCATATTTATTCTTTTATTTGAATGTGGGAGTGAAAGCCATGCTGAAATATATCATTAAGCGACTTTTGGCGGGCGTACTGACCATGGTGGTGCTGATTACCGTAACCTTTTTCATGATGCACGCCATGCCCGGCGGTCCGTTCAGCCCCAGCGAGGAAAAAAACGTACCGATAGAAGTATTGGAGCGCATTGCCGCGAGCTATGGACTGGATCAGCCCGTATGGAAGCAATACCTGAATTACTGGGGAAATCTGCTGCACGGCGATTTGGGCGTTTCCTATAAAACGGTCGGTACGGTCAACGAGAAGATCTCCGGTCACTTCCCCGCCTCGGCGAGGGTCGGCGGTCTGGCGGTAATATTCTCGCTGCTGGTCGGCATTCCCATGGGACTGCTGGCGGCGATTTATCGCGGCAAGGTTGCGGACTTTACCACGCTCGCGCTGGCGACCATCGGCATATCGGTGCCGGTATTCGTGCTTTCGCTGCTGCTGAGCTACCTATTCTCCTCCAAACTCAATTGGCTGCCCACCTACGGTTTGGACAGCTGGCTGTGCTACATACTGCCGGTGCTGTGCCTGTCGTTCAACCCCATTGCCTACATCGCCCGCCAAACGCGTTCCTCTATGCTGGAAGCGCTGGAGCAGGATTATGTGCGCACCGCGCGCGCAAAGGGCGTTTCCGAGCTCATGGTGGTATGCAAGCACGCGCTCAAAAACGCGCTCACGCCGGTCATTACCTACTTGGGACCGCTGGTGGCGGGTTTGTTAACCGGTTCCTTCATTGTAGAAAGCCGCTTCGCCATTCCCGGCTTGGGTTACTATTTCGTTCGCTCCATATCCGACCGCGATTATACCATGATTATGGGTATTGTAATATTCTTCGGTCTGTTCGTGGTGATTTGCAACCTGATCAGCGATATACTGCTGGCGATTGTAGACCCCCGCGTGAAGCTCACCAACGATTAAAGGAGGGACAGGAAAATGATGAACAATATTCCCGATCCCAATACCTACGCCGCACTGCCGGAGGAGATGTTCGTAATCGGTGAGGACGATACCCTTGCGGAGGAGATCGCCCGCCCCAGCACCACCTACTGGCACGACGTATGGCAGCGCTTCCGCAAGGATAAGCTCGCCGTGGCGGGACTGATCGTGATTGCCATTATGACGGTGCTGTGCATTGTGATGCCGTTGGTTTCTCCCTACACCTACGACGGGTCGGACTATTTGCACATGAATAACCCGCCCAGCTGGGAGCACCTGTGCGGTACCGACCAGATGGGGCGCGACCAGTTCATTCGCATTATGTACGGCGCGCGCATTTCGCTCACCATCGGCTTCGTCGCCGCGTTTATCAACTTCGTAATCGGCGTGATCTACGGCGGTCTGTCCGGCTATCTCGGCGGGCGCGTAGATATGGTGCTGATGCGCATTGTGGATATTCTTTCCAGCTTGCCGAGCCTTTTGTACATTGTGCTCATTATGCTGATCTTCGGCAGCAACATTGGTTCGGTCATACTGGCGCTGTGCTTTACCAGTTGGATCGGCACGGCGCGCGTGGTGCGTAGCGAGGTCATGCACCTGAAGCACTCCGAATACGTGCTCGCCAACCGTCTGTCCGGCGCGACCACGTGGCACCTGCTGATTCACCATTTGCTGCCCAACGCCATGGGTCCCATTATTGTATCCACGGCGTTCCTGATTCCGGGCGCGATCTTCTCCGAGGCGTTCCTTTCGTTCTTGGGCATCGGCATTCAGGCGCCCCAAGCCTCGTGGGGATCGTTGGCGAACTCAGCCATTCCGGTAATGCAGATGTATCCGCACCTAATGCTATTCCCCGTAATCGCCATTTGCATTACCATGTTCTCATTCAACTTTATCGGCGACGGACTGCGCGACGCGCTGGATCCGCGCCTGAAGAAATAAGGAGGCGGAACGCATGAGCAAACTGTTGGAGGTAAAGAACCTCACCACTTCGTTCCGCATCGGCGTAGGTCTTGTACAGGCGGTGCGCGGCATATCGTTCCACGTGGACGAGGGCGAGAGCATTGGCATTGTGGGCGAATCCGGTTCCGGCAAGAGCGTGACCATGCTTTCGGTGATGGGGCTTTTGCCCGATTACGCCGATATAAAGGCCGATTCCATACTGTTCAACGGTCGGGAAATGACGGCGATGAACGAAAAGGAGCTTCGCGCCATGCACGGCAGCGAAATCGGCATGATCTTTCAGGACCCCATGACCAGCCTAAACCCGCTGTTTACGGTAGAGCAGCAGCTCACCGAATCGCTCAAGATTCATCAGGGGCTAAAGAAGCAGGAAGCGCGCGCAAGGGCGCTGGAGCTGTTGAAGCTGGCGGAGATTCCGAACCCCGAGGCGCGGCTCAAGCAGTATCCGCACGAGCTCTCCGGCGGTATGCGCCAGCGCGTTATGATTGCCATCGCCATTGCCTGCAGCCCGAAGATGGTCATTGCCGACGAGCCGACTACGGCGTTGGACGTGACCATACAGGCGCAGATTTTGGACCTGCTGAACCACTTGAAGCAGGAAATGAAGACCTCGATCATTATGATTACCCACGATTTGGGCGTGATTGCCAGTATGTGTTCCAGAATACAGGTAATGTACGGCGGCACAATCTGCGAGCAGGGCACCGCGAGGGAGATCTTCTACGACCCTAAGCACCCCTACACCTGGGGCTTGCTCAATTCCATACCCAAGCTGACGGGCGACACCAACGAAAAGCTCATTCCCATACGCGGAACCCCGCCGGATATGCTGATGCCGCCGAAGGGCTGCCCCTTCGCGCCGCGCTGCCAGTACTGTATGCCTGTATGCCGCGAGTATATGCCGCCTCGCACGGTGCTGGGCGACACCCATGCGGTCGCCTGCCACCTGATGCACCCCAAAGCGCCCAAGGTACTAAGAAGGGAGGGTTGACCATGGCGACGCCGTTGATTGAAGTTCGTTCACTCAAAATGTACTTTCCCGTGGGCACCTCTCTATTCAAGAAGCGCAAGCTGCTAAAGGCTGTAGACGACGTTACGTTCGACCTGTATCCGGGCGAGACCTTCGGTCTGGTGGGCGAATCCGGCTGCGGCAAGACTACCGTGGGGCGCACGCTGGTTCGCCTGTACCAGCCGACCGCTGGACAAATATTGTACCGAGGCAGCGATATTGCGCCGCTGGATGAAAAGCAGGTACTCCCCTACCGCAAGAAGATGCAGATGATCTTTCAGGATCCCTATGCCTCGCTGAACCCGCGCATGACGGTATCCTCCATTATATCGGAACCCATGCGGCTGCAGGGCGTGGCACAGGAGCAGATTACCGCGCGCGTAGCGGAGCTCATTGAGCAGGTCGGTTTGAAGAAGGACCACCTGAATCGCTACCCGCACGAGTTCTCCGGCGGACAGCGCCAGCGCATCGGCATTGCGCGCTCGCTGGCGATGCATCCGGAATTTATTGTGTGCGACGAGCCCATTTCCGCGCTGGACGTATCCATACAGGCGCAGGTGATCAATATGCTCGAGGAATTGCAGAGCGAAATGGGAATCACCTACCTGTTTATCAGCCACGATTTGAGCATGGTGCGCCACATTTCCCAGCGCGTGGGCGTAATGTACTTGGGACATTTGGTAGAGCTGGCGGATACCGACGAGCTCTATTCCAATATGCAGCACCCGTATACGCAGGCGCTCATGTCCGCCGTGCCCGTCGCCGACCCCGATCTGGCGGCGCAATCGAACCGCATAGTGCTGCAGGGCGACGTGCCCCAGCCCATCGATCCGCCGGCGGGCTGCCCGTTCGCCAGCCGCTGCCGCTTCTGCCAAAACATTTGCAAAGAGCAGCTGCCGGAGGTTCGCGAGATTTCTCCCGGACACCTGCTCGCCTGCCACGTGATGGGAAAATAGCAACGCTGCCAGCGCGCCTGAACCATATTGGCGCGAAATATGGCGCATAGAAGAGAGAACGACATGATGACCTATGAGGAAGCCGTCGCCCGCTGCTGGGCGGAGATCGACCTAGATACCGTATGCAATAATTACCGTACCGCCTGCGCGCTCGCGAAGGACGCGCAGGTGATCTGTGTATTGAAGGGAAACGCCTACGGCTTGGGCGCCGTACCCGTATGCCGCGCGCTAATGGAATGCGGCGCGAAGATCTTCGCGGTCGCCTCCGGAGACGAAGCGGAGCAGCTGCTGCGCGCCTGCCCAAACGCCGATGTGCTGATACTGGGATTGGTAGGGCGAACGCAGGCGGCGCGCCTGATTCGCTTGGGCGCGCTGTTTACGCTGTTCAGTTCCGAATACGGACAAACGCTGCGCGCCGCCGCGCAGGAGGCGGGTCAACCCGCGCGCGTACACATTAAGGCGGACACGGGGCTGTTTCGGCTGGGCTTTTCCGGCGAAAGCGCCGCGGATGAGATCGCCGCGCTGCACGCCACGGGGTATTTCCAAATGGAAGGGCTGTTCACCCACCTCGCGTTGCACAACCGCGAAACGGACGCGGCGCAATTTGCGTTGCTCGATTCGCTGCGCGACGCGCTTCGAGCACGCGGCATTGACCCGCCCTGCGTGCACGCGGCGGACAGCATCGGCATGGTGCGCTACCCT
>JAFUAR010000212.1 GCA_017460585.1 Clostridia bacterium | reverse complement strand
GGGGGTGGCAAGGTTGAAAACCCGAAAGGGTTTTCAAGTTTTGACTTTTAGTCAAAACCGCGGACGATCGAATTGAAAAATCGAGCGCCGCGCCGCGGGCGGGGACGTGTCCCCCGTCCACTGACTGTGAAGCCGTAGGCTGAACAGTAACAAACAAAGCGAAGGCGCTGATTAAACTGCCTTCGCTTTGTTGCTTTACGCCTGTTCCGCCTGGCGCTTGAGCGCTTCACGATGTTCCTGTTGGATCGCTTTCAGGGTTTCCGGCTGCTCAATCAGATCGAGCGCGGTCAACGCCAACACCTTCGCACCCAACCGTATGGACTGCAAGCCCTTTTCGCTTGCCGAAGCCGCCTTACTTTGCTCGCTGTGCCATGGAGTAGGTCCATCCGTAATACATATAGTGGGCTGAATGGTGGGGACCACCTGAGAAATATTACCCACATCGCTCGATCCCAGACCAATCTTGCTCTGCGGCGGAAGCAATCGCTCGCCGAACCGCTCCAAATTTTTCCCATACAGCTCGTCGAACAGTGGCGTCAATATGGTGTTCTCCACGCGGTTCTGGTAGGGCTGCAGCCGTCCCTTCGCTCCCGTCATCAATGCCGCGCCCTCTACAATGCGCTCTACCTTGCGGTATACATCCTCCAACCTCGGCACGGTCGCCGCGCGGAAGTAGAACTTTGCCGCCGCGTAATCGGGCACCGCGTTCGGCGCGGAACCGCCGTTCACAATAATGCCGTGAATGCGTACATCGCTGGGCAAATGCTGTCGGAGCGCGTTGATGCCGTTATAGGTCAAAATCAGCGCGTCCAGCGCGTTGATGCCCTTTTCCGGCGCGGATGCCGCGTGGGAAGACTTGCCCCAAAACTAGATATCTACCGGAGCGCACGACAACAACTCCGTCGTGGCGTAATGGCTGTCGCCCGGGTGCACGCACAGCGCGGCGTCCACATCGTTCAAGAAGCCTTCGCGCACAAAGCTGCCCTTCGCGCTGCCGTTTTCTCCGCCCTCTTCGCCCGGCGTGCCGTATACTCGAACCTCTCCGCCCACTCGGTCGACAACCTGCCTGAGCGCGGATGCCGCCAATATAGAGGTTGCGCCAAACAGGTTATGTCCGCAGCCGTGACCCAGACCGGCGAGCGCATCGTATTCGGCAAGAAATACCAGCACCGGTCCCGCCTTTTGGCTCGTATACGTTCCGGTAAAGTCCGTGCGGTGCCCCGCAACGTCCACCTGAACCTGAAAGCCTTCTCGCCGCAAAAGCGCGCTCAGCGTTTCGCAGGCATGAAATTCGTAATTGCTGACCTCCGGATGGGCGTGAATATCCAGCGCGATTTCCCGATACTCAGGATAGCGCGCATCCACGTAATCCATTATCTCATTGCGCAGCGCATCCATGCTCCATCGCCTCCATTACTGATGATTCTTGCGGAACAAGCCGCGATTCGTGGTTTTGCGCGCCAGAAATGAACCCAGAAACTGCAGCACGCATACGAATACCAGCAGAATCAGTACGCACACATTGACGATATCCTGATGGTTCTGGTTCTGACCGTAGTTGATGGCGAAGGAACCGATGCCGCCCGCGCCTACCGCGCCCGCCATGGTGGTCAAACCTATGAGCGAGATGATGGTGATGGTGGTTACACGAATGAGATCCGGCACGGCTTCATGTAAATATACTCGAAAAATGAGCCCCAGTGTGCCGCTGCCCATGGAGCGCGCGGCTTCCACCTTGCCTTCATCCACGCTCGCGAGCGCCGCCTCGACCTGACGGGTATAAAACGGTACGCAGCCGAACACCAGTGGTACGAGCGCTCCCTTTACGCCTATAGCGGTGCCCACCATGGCGCGAGTCAGCGGAATTAGGAAAATGAGCAAAATGATAAACGGTATGGAACGAAACAGGTTCACGAAAATATTGATCAATTGATACAGCACGATATTGGGACGAATGCCGCCCTTTCGGCATACCGTGAGTATAACCCCGAACGCCAAACCAATGATGAACGCCAATATGCCGCTCTTCACCATCATTTCAACGGTCTGCTGCAGGCTGGTTATAAAGCGAGACTGGTACGCCACTACATTGGGCATAATGCCTTCCAGAAATTCAGCCACGTTTCAGCACCTCCACTTCCACAAAATGATCCTTCAGCCAATTGAGCGCGTTCGTAACATCCTTGGGATCACCCTTAATAATGGAAACCATGCCGCCCAACGGCGCACCTTCCAATACCTCCACGCTCGCAAGCACAATATTGAGGCTCACGTTGAAATCGCGTGAAATCTGGGAGATGACTGCGTCGCCCACGCTATCCTTGGAGAAGGTCATGCGAATCAGCGTTTCGCCCTTCCCAACGGATACGAGCTGCGAATCATCCTTCAAGAGCTTGTCTACACGGCTCAGCGCATTGGCGCTCGCCACGAAACGGCGGGTAATATTCTCCTTGGGGTGTGCGAATACATCGTACACATTGCCCGTTTCCACCACGCGTCCCTCTTCCATAACCGCCACATGGCGGCAGATGGCTTTAATGACCGCCATCTCGTGGGTAATCAGCACGATGGTCAACCCCAGCTTTTCATTGAGGCTGCGCAAAAGCGAGAGTATGGACTCCGTCGCCTCCGGGTCCAACGCCGAGGTCGCCTCATCCGAGAGCAGCACTTTGGGGCGGTTCGCCAGAGCGCGGGCAATGGCGACGCGCTGCTTTTGTCCGCCGGAAAGCTGGGAGGGATAGGCATCCTTCTTATCCATTAGATCGACCAACTCGAGCAATTCGAAAACTCGCGTGCGAATATCGGCGCGGCTCATGCCGGAGTATTTGAGCGGATAGGCAATATTATCAAATACAGTGGATCGGTCCAGCAGATTGAAGTGCTGAAAGATCATGCCGATGGAACGGCGCATTTGGTTCAGCTGCTTTTCGCGCATGGGCGTTTTGTTCGCGCCGTAATACACCTTGCCGTTTTCCATGGTCAGGGGACCCGTTTTGTTGATTTGCAGCGTGCCGCTATCCGGCATTTCCAGCAGATTCAAGCACCGCACCAGCGTGGATTTCCCCGCGCCGGAATAGCCGATTACACCGTAGATATCCCCATCCTGTATGGTTAGGGATACATCGTGCACGGCGTCTACCACGCCCTCCTTCAGGGCAAACGTCTTATTCAAATGGCTGATTTCAATCATATTGCCGCTTCCTTCTTCGATTGATAAAACCCGAAAAACCCGGCGTCATGCAAACGCATGACACCGGGCATTGGGGTGCAGTTTAATTTACTCCAGCGCGCCCGCAGCTTCCTTGATCGCGTCGATCGAATCGAACTTCTGGGAATAGAGGGTGAGCGGAGCGATCAGCGTATCGCCCAGCACTACCAGATCGTAACCGTTCGCCGCGCTATCGTTATTGAGATACGCCTTATGCTGGAAGGCATTCTGGTCGATATCGCCTCTGTTCAGCGCTTCGTTGGGCAGGTTGTTGGCATCTAATTCTACCAGCTAGATATAGATTCCAGCTTCCTCCTCGTCCAGCACCTGCTGAACCGCCTTCCACTGGTCGTTGTTCGCGCCGCACACGCCAACCTTGACTACGGTCTTGCCTTCCTTATCGGACTCATAGGCGACTACGCTGTCCGTCCAGCCTTCCTCTACGGTATAATCCGCGTCGTAGGCAAAAGCCGGGAAGAACGCCTCAGAGTAATTCTCCAGCAGGAATTCCGCCACATACTGCGTCTGGTAGGCTTCCACGATGGTCTTGTAGGTTTCGTTATCCGCATCTGCGGTGCGGGCAACGATGATATTGACATAGGGGTTGTCGCCGGATTCGCTCTGCTTTTCGATGATGAGACCATCGCGGGAGGGAATCAGACCAAAGGGAATGGCGTAGGTGCCGTTAATGGTCGCCGCGCCGTAATCCGCCAAAGTGGAGGTCAAGGTGTTTGCAGAAACAGGAGAAACCTCGATATCGTACAGATACTTGGTGATATCCTTGATCTCGGGAGTATAGCCCGCCTCGGGATCTACTTCCAGGAGACCCGCGGTCTCCAACAGCTTGATGCCGCGAGAGAGGTTTGTGCCGTCATCGGGAATGCCGATCAAAATGGGTTCCGCCAGAGCGGCGGTAGAGAGCGCCAGAATCGCCAATACGGAAAGAATCGCAATAAACTTCTTCATAATTCATATCTCCTTACTTTCAAACAGAAATTGCATTTGTGAAACCGGTATTATTCGCGCGCACATTCGACCGCGCACGCCGCATATGCGATGCAGTATAAACGCCTTTTCCACAAAACGCAACCCCTTTCGCTGGAATGATTGCATATTATCACTTTGCGAAAGGGGTGTCAACAAATCTACTGTTATTTCAAAATACTCAATTTCTATAAAGTGCTATAGATAAAATCTATATTCTAGTTTTCCACTTCCAGTCCCAAATATTTTTTGATCTCGGTGATATACCGCTCCCCTACCGAGCTCAGCACGCTGTTTTTACGCGTGATATAGCCAATTTCCATTACGTTGCCCAAATCCGCCTCTTCATCGCGATATGGCACGGAGATATAATCATCGCCGTTTAGCTCCTCGCAGATGATGCCGGAACAAAGCGTATACCCGTTCAGCCCAACCATGAGGTTCAGCATGGTCGCGCGATCGCACGCCTTGATGATGCGCGGATAATCGTTGGTGGGTAGAATTTCCTCCGCTAAATAGAAATTGCTGTTGTCGCCCTGCTCAAACGAGAGGCAGGGGTAGGGCTCCAAATCCTTCATAGAAATGCTGTCGCGCCCCGCCAAGGGATGCTTGCGCCAGATGTACACATATGCCCTGCAATCGATGAGCGAGTGAAACACCAAATTGCCCACGCTCAGCATTTTCTCAATGGCCTTGCGGTTAAAATCGTTCAGGTACAGTATGCCGATTTCACTGCGGGAAGAGATTACGTCGTCCAAAACGTCGCGGGTGCGCGTTTCGCGAATGGCAAATTCATACTGCGCCACATCGAAGGTCTTGGTCATTTCTACAAAAGCCTTTACCGCAAAGGAATAATGCTGCGTAGAAACGGCGAATTTCTGCCGACGACTGCCCCTTTTTCCGTAAAGCTCCACCAGATTTTCGAACTGTTCGTATACCTGCCGTGCGTAAGGCAGAAATTCCAAACCGTCCGCCGTAAGCGTAACGCCTCGTCCGGTACGGTTGAATATAACGATGCCCATTTCCTTTTCCAGCTCTTTAATGGCGCTGGTAAGCGAAGGCTGCGCCACGTACAGCTTCTCCGCCGCACGGTTGAACGAACCGATTTCCGAGATGGTGATTACGTAATTGAGCTGTTGCAGGGTCATTCGGATCGCCCTCCACATCGTTTTCCTATTATACCTATAGGATAAGGCAATTCAGTTGGTTTGTCAATAGAAAAAAGGCGCGGAAATCGAAAAATGGAAGGGCGATAGCGCCCTTCCGCGCGGCGATCGCCTTATACCCGATCACCGCCAATAATGCGTATACCGTAAATGCGGGAACCCCTTGTTCCCACTACGATGGTATCGCCGAATACGATGGGCGAACCTTCTATATTTGCGCCCAAATCGGCTCTGGCGATCTCCTCGCCGCTCAGCCCGTCGAACAGGCGCAAAAGCCCGTTGCAGCTGCCGACCAGCACATATCCCCTGCCGTTTTCCGCATATACGCACGTGGGGGAAGACCACCCGTACGCTCCCATGCTCTTTTGCCAAACCACCTGACCGGTGCGTTTATTCAGCGCATAAAGCATACCGTGCGTATCGCGGGTGAGCGCCACATGGAAGTAGACCAGCTCGCTCAGCTCGCCCTTGCCGACCGCAGGCGTGGCGAAGCTGCCGCCGCCGTTTTCATCGTGCTGATAGATGGGATCGGAATCCACGCGCCACAGCTCCTCGCCGGTCAGCGCGTTCAGCTTGAATAGCTGACTCGTGCCCCGATGCCCGCGCTGGTCCAGCTCGTTCGCGCCGTAGAGCGCAACGGTACCGTCGGTTTCCACTTCTATAACGAGGCTCGCATCGGTATCGTCGCCATCCTGATAGGTCCACACGGTCTGCATGGTATTGAGATCGACGCACTGCACAATGCCAATATTGGTTACGAAATATACGTAATGGTTATATATCGCCACGGAATTCTCCGTGCCGATCTTGCCTTTGAGCGACTGTTCGTAGGTATAGCGCACAATCTGCGGCGATATGGTGATATCATCGCCCAAATAGCGCGTATTGAGCTTGACCGCATACAACACGCCATTCTCGCCCGCGGTAATCATGGTATCAGTGTCGCCATCAATGAGCGGCGCGCAGTCAAAAGCCTGCCATGCGCGCAGCGCCACGCTGTCGTTGCCATCCAGCAGGTACAATAGGCTCTGATCGAGCAAGCTCCACACGCGCGTACCGCATTTCACGCGCTTACCCTTGACCTCGTAAATGCCCTGACCGCAGTACAACAGCGGATAGCCGCGCGGATCGATGGACAGACTGCCCTTGATGGGCGCGCCCACCCGAATCGCGCTTCGCGTCTCCTGTCCGTCGTCCAGATCGAGGAAGTAGATATTGCCGTCCAGCGTGGCATAAATGACCTCGACCAAACCGCTCTTATCACGCTTTTCGGCGTTGATATTCATGCTTTCACGCTGCGCATCCGACCAACGCACCGCGCTCGCCTGCCCCGTCCAGCCTACGCCGCTCCACTTATCCAAACCGCCGATGCGCTTTTCCCACAGTATAGAGAGCGCTTTGGGCTGATTGGGAATCGAACCATACGCGCCGGAATCTCGGTAATTGCTGCCCCGAAAGGTGGTAATGCCCTCCAGCGCGGTGTATTCCGCGCTGCTGCCCATATGGATTTCATCGGTGCGGGCATAGGAGGAGACCGCGCTGGTCTCCACATAGACCTTGGACTGGGTCAACCCATTCACCTTCGGATCCGCGTTACCTACCGCTTTTGCGGTTTGGCGGTAAAGCGAAGCGGGCAAATCCGGCATGGTGAGCGGCGGCTCGGTGGGCACAGCAGTAGGCGCGTTTGTAGGTACGCGGGTTGGTGCCGCCGTCACAACGGGCGCATCCGTAAACGTCGCTTCAGCCGTAGCCAAGGAGGCGCGCTGTTCCAGAGTTCCCGCGCCATTTTCCATGGGAGGCGCGAGCACGGTCACCTCTCGCCCTTCCTGTCGGGCGGGAGCATTGCGACCTGATATACCGAAATATACGCCTGCCGCAATCGCCAGCACAGCGACAAAGGCAACCCCCGTTTCCAGTATGGATAGCGCCGTGGAAAACCAAGCGTAACGCCTGCTCATGCGGCGCTTCCAGCGGCGAAATTGCTTCGCAAGTGTGCGCTTTCCGGCGCCAGAATGAGACGAATTCATGACAAATCACCCCAGAATGTCATACTATTTTCATTTTATATTATAGATGTGGAAATGCCATTTCGTCAAGCATAGGAACGCGAAAAAAGCATAAAAACGACACAACGGGTACAGAAAAGCCCGCCGTCCATGTCATCTTAAACGGCATGGACGACGAGCGAGCGTATATTTGGAGATCGATTGACCGATTTAACAGGCGAATCAGCAATTCCTTATTCAGCGGGCGAGTTCAACCCTTCAAAGCTCTGCCCATTGTGCGGTATGGGCGACCATGTATTGACCGGAACGAACAGCGCCAGTACCTGCAAAGGCGCCCAGCTGACCATAAAAATGGGATGAAGCAGTATCGCCTTCCACATTTTGCGGGTCGGATAACCACCCAGCCAGCAAAGGGGTATCGCGAGCAGCGTAACGCCTACCCATGACAGCGCGAGGCTGATTGGAACAATCCACAGCGTTCCCCGCGGTTGAAAAGGCAGCGACAGCAGCATGGCGATGGTCGCCAGCGGCGCGGTATGGGAAATTAAGAACAACATACCGAAATCGCGCGCCATACCCTTTTTCGGACATTTGGAGCTAAACATATCCGGCAGCATTTTGCGCGCCGCCTGAATCATGCCGTAACACCAGCGACGGCGCTGGCGCAGACTGATACCGAACGAAGCGACCTGCTCATCGTAGCTGAGCGCTTCGGGAATAAACGCCACGCGGTAGCCCATTTGGGAACACTGTGCCGCGAATTCACTGTCTTCACATATGGTCGAGGTGTTCCATCCACCCATTGCTTCGAATACCTCGCGGTGAATCACAAACGCCGTGCCCACTAAATTGGAGGAAAAACCCGCGTTCGTATGCGGACGGCTATAGGTCCACTCCATGAGCGCGTGGTAGAGCCCATAATCGCCGGACACCCAGCTCTCCAACGCGTTGCCCGCCTTCAAGCGCCCGCGGCAAACCCTTTCTCCGGCATTCAGCGCGTCGTTCATGCGCTGCATAAAATCGGGCGCGGGAAGATTATCCGCATCGAACACGGCATATGCGTCATACGGTTGAGGCAGCAGCGCGCATACGGCTTCATGCAGCACATCGCCTTTGCAGCGCACTGAATCCGCGCAAGCAATGACCTCCGCGCCGAGCTTGCGCGCAATTTGCGCGGTATCATCGGTACAATGGTTGGAGGCTACGTAGATATCGATGAGCTCCGATGGGTAATTTTGGCTGCGCAGCGCGCGAATAATATTGGGCAACACATGGGCTTCGTTGCGCGCAGGAATGATTACCGCAAAACGCGTGGTGGGTTCTGAATTCTGGTATGGAGTATGTTTTTTAAATACAAACAGTGCAGTAACCGCCAGATATGCGGAACACAGGTTCAGCAATATCATTAGCGCAACCAGCACATGGAAGATCGCCTGCATGCGGGTCTCCTTAATTTGATATCATAAATTCCCGCTTGGATTGCGGGATACTATTTATTATCTCATTTGGGTGTAAAGCTTTCTATCGCGCGCGCGTTGCGGCTAAGTTGATTTCGGGAAACGCGCACTGCATGAGGGGATTATGCGTGTGCTGCTTTCGCCAAAAGATTGGAAAATTTCCATAGAATTCCTTTGAAATGAGCCAAAAACCGAAATGCTGCCTCGGCAAAAACAGCTTTGATATACGTACAACCAATGCGTTTACAAGCCCTGTATTTTCTATCGTCCGCCCTACTTGCATCTCAATATTGCGCACCCTGTTTACATCGCCCTGCTTGACAGCGCAAAAGGTGAATTATAGAATAAAGGGCAAATGATAATGTTTGGGGGAAAAAGCCATGGCAAATAAAGTAACCGTAATCGGCGCGGGCAGCGTAGGTTCTACCATCGCCTTTATGATGGCCGTACGCGGCATTGCCGCCGAAATCGTCCTAATTGATATTAATGAAAAAAAGGCGCTGGGCGAAGCAATGGACATTCGTCAGGGCATTCCCTTCTGCGACCCCTGCAAGATCTACGCCGGTCGCTATGAGGACGCGAAGGATTCCGACATCGTAGTCATCACCTCCGGCATCGGTCGCAAGCCCGGGCAAACCCGTTTGGAACTGGCGCAGACCAACGTGAATATTATGAAATCCATCGCTGCCGAAGTATCCGTCGCCGCGCCAAACGCGGTGTACGTAATCGTGAGCAATCCGGTGGACGTGCTGACTTATGTATTCAATAAGGTAACGAACATTCCCGAGGAACGCATCATCGGTACCGGTACACTGCTGGATACCGCGCGCCTGCGCTCTCGTCTGGCGGATTATTTAGATGTCAGCCAGAAGAACATTCACGCCTATGTACTGGGCGAACACGGCGACAGCTCCTTTGTACCGTGGTCCACGGCGCGCGTTTGCAACATTCCGCTGGAACGCTTCCGCGCCTCCGTAACCGATCAGTCCGCCGTACTGCCGGAGCTCAATTACGAGGAAATCGAGCGCTATATGCGCACCTCCGGCGGCAAGATCATCGAGCGCAAGGGCGCGACCTTCTACGCGATCGCCATTTCCGTATGCCACATCTGCGAGTGCATATTTGACGATGCGAACGCGGTGGTCGCGGTATCCACCATGATGCACGGCGAATACGGCATTGAAGACTGCTGCCTGAGTATTCCCACCATCATCAGCGCCAAGGGCGTGGTGGGTAAGGTACTGCCTGAAATGACGGAAGAGGAAATCGGCAAATTGAAATTCAGCGCCGAAACCCTAAAGGGCGTCATTTCTCAGGTCAACCTGTAATTCCGTATTGAAATGTTATTGGGCGATTGGAAGGAAGCTGATTCTTCCAATCGCCCTTTATGCGTGATTTATCTTATTCCCTCGCCAGTTCGACGCACCACAGCTTCCGCTGGCAATGCGGGCAAAACAATTTGCGGGTTTTCGGGGTATGCGAACCGATGAACGCCTGCATTCGCTTCGGCTGAAAGCGCGTATGGCATTCCGGACACAGGTATTCCACACTCCGCCACCACCACTCGAACAGCGCCCCGCTAAAAACGATTGCCACCGCCATGCCGATGGCAAACGGCAGCCAGCGCCCCGTACGGATTCCGTATACCAACGAAGCGATTTCAATCCCATCCAGCGTTATACCCACGACCAACATCATTCCATGAATCCTTCTGAGTTTACTCTTATTCCGCATAATGTGCGCCGCATCGTTCAGGCTCTCCGGCGTAGAGCGCGCGAGTGCGCGAAGCGCATCGATCAGTCCCTGTGTTTGCTTGAGCTGCATCTGCTTTTGCGCAATATCCTCATTCAGCGCCCTTGCCTGCTGCTCCAGCAGGAGCGATATGGTATTTTCGCCCTCCGGCGCTTCCAGTATCTCGCCGATCTTCTGAATGGGCAGATCGAGCCCGCGCAGAAAACAGATTAGCTTGAGCCGATTTAAATCATCATCGGTATAGAGCCGCCGCCCGCCTTCGCTGCGCTGTTCGGGCGACAGTATGCCTCTACTGTCGTAATACTGCACCGTACGAACGGATACTCCCGCCAGCTTCGCAAGCTCTCCGGTTGTGTATTGAGACACGGCTTTCCCTCCTTTCGAGGGCATTTTCGCACGTTACGCCGCGTCATAAGCAAGCCCTGACGCTGCGTAACCAATTTGATTTAACAAAAAACGACGGGAACGCGTCATTCCCGCCGTTTGAAAGGAAAAGGTTTTTCGTTAGTCTACGCGATAGATCCAGCCCTTGGGTGCTTCGATGCGACCCATCTGAATTCCAGTCAGCGTTTCGTACAGCTTGCGCACGGTGGGACCCATATTCTCCGCGCTGGTATCAAAGGTAAATTCCTTCTCGCCATAGATCACCTTGCCCACGGGGGAGATGACCGCCGCGGTACCGCACAGACCGCATTCTGCGATTTCGCTCAGTTCCTCTACGGGAACCTCGCGCTCTTCACACTTGAGCCCCAGATACTCCTTCGCAACCACCATGAGCGAGCGGCGCGTGATGGAGGGCAGAATGGTGGGCGACTTGGGCGTAACGACGGTGCCGTCCTTCGTGACGAACAGGAAGTTTGCGCCGCCGGTCTCCTCCACTTTCGTGCGAGTTTTAGAATCGAGGTACATATTCTCGTCGTACCCCTGATCGTGCGCCTCGACGATGGCGTAGAGGCTCATGGCATAGTTCAAGCCCGCTTTCACGTGCCCAGTGCCATTGGGTGCGGCGCGGTCATACTCGCTGACGCGCAGCTTGAGCGGACGAACGCCGCCCTTAAAATACGGACCAACAGGGCTAACAAACACGCGGAACATACTCTCCGCAGCGGGAGAAACGCCCAATACGGGGCTGGTGCCCATCATGAAGGGACGCACGTACAGGCTGGCGCCGGACCCATACGGAGGAACCCAATCGATATTGGCGCGAATGGTCTGCATTACCGCGTCGATAAAGCGCTCCTTCGGGAAAACGGGCAAGCGCAGGCGCTCGCAGGAATTCATCATGCGCTCGGCGTTCAGATCGGGGCGGAAGGTCACGGTGTGTCCATCCTCAGTCGTATACGCCTTCAATCCCTCGAAACAGGTTTGCGCGTACTGAAAAACGCCGGCGGATTCGGAAATGGTTACGGTCGCATCCTTCGTCAGCGCGCCTTCGTCCCATGCACCGTTTTTGAACATGGATACATAGCGAACATCCGTAGGGCGATAACCAAAGCCGATATTTGCCCAATCGAGATCCTTTTTCATAATCGTCTCCTCCTTATGCTGGTGGCCGGACGGCAGGATCTGTCGAGGGGCCGCTGTTCCATACTTTAACACGATTCCATAATGCTGTCAATCTTCACAATGAAAAGTCAGGGCGACGCATTGGTCAATCCGCGCGAACCATATACAGCGTTCCTTCGTCTTCACCCGTTTCCGCGTTTTCGCCGTGCATCTCCAACACGTCGTCCTGCAAGAGGCGCAATGTGAAATTGAGTCCTCCGCCATTGACGCTCTCTACGGATTGGGCGATCAGTATTCCTTCTTCAAACGCGCAGTCGAATTCCAATACGTTTAAGCCAAACAGATCGTTGCCGCCCGCCAGCGAAACCTTACCTTCGTCAACGACTATGGTAAACTCCAGCCCCATCTGCGCGGCGTCAATCGTCATGCCCAGCGCGGCGAGCCGCGATGCGCTCCATCTACCGGAATAATCCTCCAGCTTGGCGTCGGCATTGGCATCGGCAGGCGCAAAGAATTGTGGCTGCTCCCGTTTAAATACGATATCGAAGCCGTGGCTCACGGCGGTAATAGTTTCCGCGGTATAGTGCGCCGCGTTCTCATCCAACAGGCGGAAATCGCCCAGATCGTCGTTTGCCGTAAAGGTTATGATCGAATCATCATATTCCCAAGCGCCAAACTCGGCAAATAGCGTGCCCGTATCGCCCGCATCCACGTTCAATTCGTAGGTATAGTCTTCACTCAGAGTCAACGTCATAGGCATTCCGCTAAGTTCCGAATACCATTCGCCAAACAAATCCACATTCTCCGCAAACGCCGTACAGGAACACAAGTAAATTAGCGCTAAAACCCATACCAGATATTTCTTCATTTTTCATCCCTCCTTGATCGGCGGCTTAGTATAGAATAATTGTACCATACTCGCCTTCGCTTCGCAAGGCGGATTGATAGAGCGCTTTCTCTACTGATTCGCCTGAGCTACAATATACCAAGTGGTCGCGTCTCCGCCCGCCTCGTTTAGCCGATGCGCTCGGCGAAGTATGTGAAAACCGGCTTGCTCCAGCAGCGCGCATACTTCCTGCACGGGGTAAAGGCGCTCGCGAATCGTCTCATTGACCTGAATTTCCATATCCTTCGTCACCATAACGTGCAGCAAAATATCATCGCCTTCGCGCACAGTCCGAAAGCAGGTGTGCATCTCGCCATCATCCATCTCAAACGGATCGTCGCAGGGAATCTCCGCTTCGTCCAACAGGTCGAAAATAAACAGTCCGTTCGCGCTCAGGCTGCGGCGCACACAAGAAAACATATGAGAAATGGCTTTCAGATCGGGCAGATGATTCACCGCGTCTCCCGTGCAAGTAACCAGTTCCACTGGAGACGTGGCGATCCACTGGGTCATATCCCCCGTTTCAAAAGGAATTTGAGGGAAATGAGTTCTGGCGATGTCGATCATTCCCGCTGAAAGATCCACGCCCCGCGTATTCATGCCCGCTTCCCGCATCGCTCCGCAGAGCACGCCCGTGCCGCAGCCTAGATCGAGATGCGTTTTCGGCGAGAAACCATGATCCGAAAGGTATTCGAGCAGTTGAGAAACAAACACCTCCGGATAGGCGTTCCAGCCATATTCATTATAGATGCGGCAAAACGCGCTGGTATACATTCCGAGCCTCCCTATATAAACAGAGGGCTGCCGCACGGCAGCCCCATATATACGCTAAAAACCGATTATTAGACGACGCCCTGCGCTAGCATCGCATCCGCAACCTTCAGGAAGCCCGCAATGTTCGCGCCAGCTTCAAAGTTGCCCTCGCAGCCGTACTTCTTCGCAGCATCCGCCACGTTATGGTAAATGCCTACCATAATCTGCTTGAGCTTGGCGTCCACCTCGTCAAACGTCCAAGACAGGCGCTGAGAATTCTGGCTCATTTCCAGTGCGGAGGTCGCCACGCCGCCCGCGTTCGCCGCCTTGGCGGGTCCAAACAGCACGCCAGCCTTCTGGAAGGCTTCAATGCCGTCCATCACGGTAGGCATATTCGCGCCCTCGGATACGCACCAGCAGCCGTTGGCGATCAACGTATTCGCGCTTTCAAGACTAATTTCATTCTGCGTCGCGCAGGGCAGCGCGATATCGCACTTCACGCTCCAAATGCCGGAGCAGCCCTCCGTATAGGTGGCGTTGGGATGGGAATCCACATATTCCTTAATGCGACCGCGCTTGACTTCCTTGATCTGCTTTACGCAAGCCAGATCGATGCCGTCCGGATCGTAAATATAACCGTTGGAATCGGACATTGCCACAACCTTCGCGCCCAGCTGGGTCGCCTTCTCATTGGCGTAAATGGCAACGTTACCGGAGCCGGAGATCACCACGGTGGTACCCTTGAAGCTCTTGCCGGCGGCGTTGAGCATTTCCTCGGTAAAGTAGCACAAGCCATAACCCGTCGCCTCGGTGCGCGCCAGCGAACCGCCGAAGGTCAGTCCCTTGCCGGTCAGCACGCCGCAATAGTCGCCCGTCAGGCGCTTATACTGCCCGTAGAGATAGCCGATCTCGCGTCCGCCTACACCAATGTCGCCGGCAGGTACGTCCGTATCGGGACCAATGTGGCGATAGAGCTCGGTCATGAAGCTCTGGCAGAAGCGCATAACTTCCATATCCGACTTGCCCTTGGGATCAAAATCGGAACCGCCCTTGCCGCCGCCAATGGGCAAAGTAGTGAGGGAGTTCTTCAAAGTCTGCTCAAACGCGAGGAACTTTACGATATCCTCGGTAACGGAAGGATGCAGGCGCAAGCCGCCCTTATAGGGACCAATGGCACTGTTGGACTGCACGCGATAGCCGCGATTGACGTGAACTTTGCCTGCGTCGTCTACCCACGGCACACGGAATTTGATGACGCGCTCCGGCTCCACGAACATTTCCAGCACGCCCTTCTCGATGAGCTCCGGACGCGCTTCCACTACTGGCTCAATGCTCTCCAGCACGCTGCGAACGGTGATCAGGAACTGCTTATCGTTGGGGTTGCGAGACTCCACGGTCTTCATCAGATCGATCAAGTAACTGTTTTTCAGTGCCATGCTCATATCCTCCTCGATATTTGGTCGCCGCGCTGAACGCGGCTTTCCCCGGGAAATTCGAGCGTGCCCGCTCGAATCCATCGATATAACATTATACGCGGCATACCTTTTGCGCGCAATACAGGAAATGTTAAATCTGCAATTCACCAATTTGATTTACGCACAAATTCAAATAAAAACGCATAAATCCTTTCGAATTCGCATTGTATTGAATTGCAAAAATTCAAATTGCAAAAAAATCTATTGCATTTCCATGCAGGAAAGCGTATAATGAAAGTGCGATGCGCCCCAGAGCGATCGCCAAACGCTGGAAAGGAACGATACAACATGAGCCATGTAACCATTCCGAAGGGCTATCAACCGCCGTTGAGCGTGTACGATACGCAGGTCGCCATAGAATTTATTAAACACAATTTCCAAATGGATTTGGCGTATGCATTGAACCTGCGCCGCGTATCCGCGCCGCTATTCGTGCAGGATACCTCCGGTTTGAACGACAATTTGAACGGCGTAGAGCGCCCCGTGCAATTCGACATTCCTTCCGTAGGCGCGCGTGGCGAAGTGGTGCATTCGCTGGCAAAATGGAAGCGGCTCGCCCTCAAACAGTACGATTTCCGTCCTGGTAAAGGACTCTACACCGATATGAACGCCATACGGCGCGATGAGTCGCTGGATAATATTCATTCCATATACGTAGACCAGTGGGACTGGGAGAAGATTATTCGCCGCGAGGATCGCACGCTCGATTTCCTCAAGCGTACCGCACAGGATATCGTAGACGCCATTTGCGATACCTCCGAACGCTTGAACCGCGAATTTCCTTCCATTGACGTTAAGCTTAGCCGCAATATGGTTGCGGTAACCGCTCAGGAATTGGAGGATATGTATCCCGATCTGCCCGTGCCCGCAGAGCGCGAAAACGCTTTCCTTAAAGCGCATAAGACCGCCCTAATTATGCAGATTGGCGGAAAGCTGCGCTCGGGCAAACCGCACGACGGTCGCGCGCCGGATTACGACGACTGGGCGCTCAACGGCGATATACTATTCTGGAACGAGCGTTTGGGCAGGGCGTTTGAGGTATCCTCCATGGGCGTGCGCGTAGACGCCGAATCGCTGACGCGGCAATTAAAGCTCGCCGGCTGCGAGGAACGACGCGCGCTTCCCTTCCACCAGATGCTGCTGAACGGCGAGCTTCCGCTCACCATTGGCGGCGGAATTGGTCAGAGCAGGCTGTGTATGCTCATGATCGGCTGCGCCCATATCGGCGAAGTACAATGCAGCCTGTGGGATGACGAGACGGTTAGTATTTGTAAGCAAGCAGGTATTCCCCTGCTATAAAAACATAAGGAATGTTGCGAAAGCTGCATTCCCTGTTCGGTCACCAATACACCGATGCGCTGCGGAACAATCATCCGCAGCGCATCGTTTGTTTAGCCTACCTTTGCCGAGGCGAAATCGATGAAGAAATCCGAGGTATCTGCGTTCGTTAAATGCGCATAGCCCGATATACCGAACGCCTCGCGCACTCTCGCTTCAGTCAATACATCCAACGGAGCGCCATCCGCCAAATTATTTCCATCCTTCAGAAGAAAGATCTCGTCGCAGAAGTAGGAAGCCAATCTTAGGTCGTGCAGCACGATTAATATGGTCTTTCCGCTCGCGCGCAGGTAATCCAATATGAACAGCTGGTGGCGAATATCCAAATGATTGGTCGGCTCATCCAATACAATGGTATCCACCCCCTGCGCCAACGAGCGAGCGACGAACACCATTTTGCGTTCGCCGCCGGAGAGCGTCAATATGCTGCGATCCGCCATGTGCAATAGCCCCACGTCGGTCAGCGCGGTCTCTATAATACGGTCGCGCTCCGCGCGGCGCACGCCCCTTCTGGCATACAGCGCCATACCTACAATATCCCGAACCGAAAAGTCAAACACACAGGGAATTTCCTGTCCGACGTATCCCACGCGCTCCGCGATTTCCTTGCGCGTAAACGACGCTGCATCTGCGCCGTCCAATCGAATCGCGCCCGATTCTCTGGGTACAATACCGAACAACGTTTTGAGTAAAGTGCTCTTGCCGCAGCCGTTGGGACCGATGATACCGGTCACCTTCCCCGTTTGCGCCCGCAGATTCACGCCGTGCAAAATGGGCGCGCCGCCCAGCGACACGCGTATGTTTTCAAATTCGATATTCATTGCGCCTGCCCTCCGTACTTTCTTCGCGCCATCAAATACATGAAGAACGGCGCGCCGACAAACGCCGTAATAATACCCAGCGGCAGCTCCGCGCCGCCAAACAGACCGCGCGCGGCGGAATCCGCCCAGATCAAGTAAATCGCGCCCAGCACGGCGGAAAATGGAATGACCGTTTTGTTGTCGCTCGTACCGGCGAGCAATCGCACAATATGCGGCACGACCAGACCTACAAACCCGATAATACCCGTAACGGACACCAAGCTTGCAACCACCAGCGACGACACAATGAACATCAGCGTGCGAAAACGACGCACGTTCAAACCCATGCTGGTTGCGTCCTCATCGCCCATCATCATTTGGTTAAAGCGATTGCCGCAGCAGGAAAACACGACCACGCCGATGGCGACGCCCACCATGGGAAACCACAGCGTGCTCCACTGCGCCGCGGCAATGGAACCCATTTGCCAGTTATATACTGCCGCAATGCTTTCCGGACTCTTTGCCAAAAACACCAGCAGACTGGTCGCCGCGCTCATCACCGCATTCACCGCCGTACCCGAGAGCAGCAGCGTCACGGGGCGAATTTGTCCCCCACTGCCTACGCGCGCCATAGTATATACCGCGGCGCTGGAAATCATCGCGCCAAGCATAGCAAACAACACTACCTGATTGCTGCCCGCGATAATGGGCAACGGCAGCAACAACGCCGCGGCAGCCCCCGCCGATGCGCCGGAGGATATGCCCAATATATATGGATCGGCAATGGGATTCAGTACCAATGCCTGCATCGCCGCACCGCACACCGAAAGCCCCGCTCCGCAGAGCATTCCAAACAGCACGCGCGGCATACGAATGTTCCAGACGACCTGATAATTGGCCATGGTATACAGTCCCGCCTCCATGCCCGCATCCAGCGCCTGAGCGCCGCCGAACAGCTTATCGCGCAGAATTCGGTACACGGTGTGAAACGGCAGTACTGAAGAACCGATAGACAGCGTAAGCACCAACGAAACAGCCAGCCCTGCGATTAGCAGGGCCAGCACAATTGGAGCTCGTATGGGATTTCTGCGGCGCGCCATTATTCAAAGCGCTCCGGATAGAAGGACTGCGCAAAGGTCTCGCAGGCGCTTGCGGCGCGAATATCCTGCATGACCGCGACCAATGGGATGATGATGTAATTCTGGTTCTTCACCGCGGGCACCTCGGAAAGCGCGGGGTTGCTGTTGATGAAGTCGAGCTTTTCTTCAATGGTCTCGGTGCCGTAGTCGTTGAAGATAATGATATCCGGGTTGGTATCCACAATGACTTCCACGCTGGTCGTGAACCAACGAGCGTCCGCCATGTTGCGGGTGGCGTTAATGCCGCCGGCGAGCTCGATCAGGTTGCTCTGCAGACCCTTAGAGGTGGTATAGATCTCGTTGCCGTTGTTGCTGTCCATTACGAACACCACGGGCTTTTCCTCCTGAGGCACGTCCGCAACCTTCTCCTGTACCGCGTCGATGCGAGCCTGCATATCCGCAATGACCTCTTCCGCGCGGTCTTCCACCTTGAAAATGGCGCCGAGCGCGCGAATATCCTCGTAAATGTTTTCCACGGTCTCATCCTCGGCAATGGTACCGGAGATGGTATAGCAGTTGATGTTCTTGGATTCGAACATCTCGTAAGTGCCCCAGCTGTTCTCGCGGAACGCGCTCACCTGACCGATGACCAAATCTGCTCCAGAGGCGACGGCGTTCTCGTGGCTGCGTTCAATTTCAGGAATGCTCGCAAACGCGTCCGCCAGTTCCGGCAGCGGCACTTCCGCGGCATTGGTCGGCACGTTCTTCGCCACAATCTTATCCGCCAGACCCAGCATGACCATGTTCTCTGCGGCGTACAGGTGGCAGCAGAGCACCGCCTCGGGCATTTCGGTAAACACGAGGGTACGGTCGCCATTTTGAATGGTGACGGGTTCATAGGTTTCTTCCGCAAACGCGGGCACAAGCGCGAGCGCCATGCAGAGTACGATGAACAGGGACAGGAACTTCTTCATAGGGTTCTCTCCTTTTTTATCGCCGGAAAACGCGGCGGAATAGAAAAACCGCGCCGAACCTCACGTTTCGACGCAGAAACAGACTCCTGCATTCCTGCACGACTCAGCCCGCTCCGGAAACCGCGAAGCATATGGCGGCGATTGCGGCAAATGTATTCTGGCTTACCCCTCAAACGCGTCTCTCCCGCCTTCCCAGCCTGAGCCAGTGACCGCCGCCCTAAGGCGGCATGGGAGATCGCTCGGAGAATACAGCAACGTTCTTGCGCGGGATTCACACCCGACTTCCTGCGTGAGACACGCATAATCTACCGCGATCATTCGATTTTTCAGATAAATTGTACCACGAGGGCAAGGAACGTGTCAATGCGCATTGTGTTAGTTCTGGTGAACTCAACCCAAATTCAGTTACTATTCACCCATGGGGGT
>JAFUAR010000019.1 GCA_017460585.1 Clostridia bacterium | reverse complement strand
CTCGCGCTACAACCCGCGCCGCTGCTACTACAACAGCACCGAGGCGAGCAATCCGGACGTGCTCAAGACCCGCACCGACTACGTGCTGCGCTGTATGCACGACCAGCAGATGATTTCGGACGCGGACTACAACGAGGCGCTGGGGCAGACCATCAGCGTACTGGAAAAGTCCAACGCGGCGGCAAACGCCATGTACGACAACGCCTACTACGTGGAATACGCCATACACGACGTGGTGACCAAAATGCTGCGCGTGGAAGATTTGGAGGACAACCGCACCAACCGCGCCAGCATGGAAGCCAAGCTGCGCAACGGCGGCTACAAGGTGTTTACCTCGCTGAACGCGGAAGTACAGTCGGCGGTGCAAAACGTCATTACCAACTGGGATAACTACCCCTCCATGCGCTATTCCAACGACACCTCTACCCAAGCCTCGCTGGGCGGCGGTGAATACCTCACCGTCATTCAGCCTCAGTGCGCGGCGGCGGTGCTCAACTGGCACACGGGCGAGCTGGTGGCGGTGATCGGCGGGCGCTCCACCCCCGTGCAGAAACTGCAGCTCAACCGCGCCTACCAAATGAATATGCCCATAGGCTCGTCCATTAAGCCCCTGAGCGTATACGGACCCGCCCTTGATCTGGGCAAGAGCCCGGGCACGCCCGTACTCAACCTGACCATTCCCATCGCGGGCTGGGTGGGCGGAAACGGCTACCCGCGCAACTTCTCGGAAAGCGGCGATTATACCGGCGCCGAAACGCTGCGCGTCGCCATCAACCGCTCGCACAACACCTCCTCGGCGCACACGCTGTACGAATACGTGGGTATTGAAAACTCCGTGCGCTACCTGCTCATGCTGGGCATCGACCCCGATCACATACTGGGCACGGGCGCGGGGCTCTCGCTGGGCTACTCGCAGCCGACCATGATCGAGCTGGCGACCGCCTTCGGCGCGCTCGCCAATTCCGGCACCTATCAGGAATCCTACGCCTTTACGCAGGTGCTCAATCCGGACGGCACGGTGTATATCGACATTAACGAGGTGCAGATTAAGCGCAACGTGTTTAAGCCCTCCACCGCTTGGATGGTGGTGGATATGCTGAAGGGCTGTGTAAGCCCCGAAACCGGCACCGGCTACCGCGCGAACTTCGGCGACATTACCGTGGCGGGCAAGACGGGCACCAACGGCAACTACATCGGCGTGACCTTCGCCGGCATGACCGGCTACTACGCCGGCGCGGTATGGATCGGCTCGGACAACTACAAGGCGCTCAACTCCGACGCTTCGGGCGGTACCTACGCCGCGCCCCTCTGGGCGGCGATGATGGCGCAGGTGCACCGGCTCACCAACTGCACCACCGACCGCGACATCATCGGCGGCTCGCCCTCGGATTACAACTTGGTGCAATGCGAGGTATGCGCCATTAGCGGTATGCTGCCCACCGCCGCCTGCCGGCACGATGTGAACGGCTACAACACCACCAAGGACTGGTACCTGCAGGGCACACAGCCCACGGAATACTGCAATATGCACCGCGCGGTGACCATTTGCCGCGCCAGCAATATGATCGCCAACAGCCGCTGCAAATCGACCGCGGTGGTCGGCATGATCTACATTCCGGAGGGGCACCCGCTCCGCACGGCGGAAAAGCTGGAGGACGTTACGCGCTTCTTTACCGGCGCCTCCATTAACGAAAGCACCACCAGCCTTGGGTACTGTACCATCCATTAAAAACGGCTATACATATGGCGGAGCCGACGCGTTCGGCTCCGCCTTCATTTAGAGTATCCTCTAACGCCCACAAAAAACGCACGGTGGAAACCCGTGTGGGAATCGCCGTGCGATCTATTCTATAGGGAAAATCAGCCCGCGAAGGGCTCTATGCCGCGGTAGCCGGTGACGTACCATATGCGATCCAGCGAATCGAGTATCGCCTGTTGAGTATCGCCGCGCAGTATGGAATCGACCAGAGGAATGGTCTTCATGCCCCGCGAGGAAATGGTATCGGCGCAGTAGAACACGCCGGTCGTCTCGTCGTACCCGTTGAGCCAAATGGCGTGGGGCTGGTTCGCATCGTAAATCACCACGCCCTCGGGATGATACTTCAGGAAACACTTGAGGTACTCGGTTTTATCCTCGGCTTCGCGAATGCCCTCCACGCACTGCACGTTAATGGTGTTGATGGTGAAATCCCATGTGAGCCCGTCGAACCACGCTTCCCGCCGGAAATCCGACTCCGCCAGCTCCTCCAGCTCGTAGCCGTGCTGCCGGGCGAATTCCCGCACCATCATGGCGGCGGCAATCAGCGTACAGGTGCGCCTTTGGGTTTCCACCATATACACGCTGTCGTCGGGCACAGCTCCCAGATATTCCGCGTTCGCGCACAGCGGCAGCACGCACAATACGCTCAGCAGCCCCGCCAAACAGCGCTTCCATTTTTGCAAACGAATCCCTCCGATCCAACTGCAAAAAGTATATCGGAAGTATTACATAATTGCAACGACATTGAAACGATGTTTTCCGTACGGGAATTCGAAGCGCCGCCACATTGTGCGCAGAAGTTTACGCGTCCTCCCGCTTTTTCGCCCTTTTCTTTTCCGTTTCGACGTTTTTGGCGCCGCTTTCGCGCCGGTACGCCCCGGGCGTGGTACCCGCCCACTTGTGAAAGGCGGCGGTAAACTGCTCCAACGAGGAATAGCCCACCCGCTCGCCAATCTCGGTTACGCTGTAGCGGGTGCCGCGCAATAGCTGCTGGGCGGCGGACATACGCGCCTCGGTGCGCTTTTGAGAAAACGTCTTGCCAAAGCGGTCCATAATGACGCGCTGGGTCTGGCGCACGCTCAGGTGCAGCATATCCGCCAGCGCGCCTATGGTGAGCTCGCGGTAGTGGTAAAAGAAGGCGTCCTCCAGCGCGGGCATCATGCTGAAGGGCTGCAGCTCCACGGGGCGCTCCGTCCGTTCCCCCGCCGCGCCGCCGTACAAGCGCGTAAGGCGCACCACAATTTGGGTCAGCAGCGCCCTGCAGTTTTCGCGCCAGCCCATGCGGCGCGTGCGGCATTCCTGCAAAAGCGCTTCCAGCAGCGTAAGCAGCGCGCCGTCGTCCCTCCCGCACCAAAACGCGGTGCGCAAAAACGCTTCCAGCTCGGGCGCGGGCTTCGCCGCCTGCGCGTTCAGATACAGGCAATATTCCAGTATAGGCTGCGCGCGGTCGCTGTATTGGGCGTGCACTACGTTGGGTCCCGTAATATATACCGAGCCCTGCGCAAGCGGAATGGTCGTATCCCCCACCTCGGCGCTGCCCATGCCCGAATGGGTGTAGTGCAGCTCGTAGCTGATATTGGAGTGCCTGTGCGCCGCGATGACCTCGGGCAGCCTTTCCACGCGCATATGCACGGGCGAAATCATCAGCCCGCCCACCTCAAAGCTATTCTCAAACAAATGGGTCTCCACGCGCAGCTTCCCCCAACTCTTAGATTATAGGACATAAACTTATGAAAAAACGACATACAAAGTCGCATTTCGTCCGAATCGCGCCTTATGCGTCCAGCCAAACCATAGTATACTGACAGTAACCGAAGAAACAAGGTTACCATTCACCCAATGGGGGTGTCGGGGGTCGCAACCCCTGACATTCAATCCGCAGCGGCGGCGTGTACG
>JAFUAR010000211.1 GCA_017460585.1 Clostridia bacterium | reverse complement strand
GGTATCGGTCACCTTGCCGCTATAGTAGAACAGCTCCTTGAGACGCTTATTCAGCGCGCGCACGCGATAGCCCGTATCGCCGCGATAAAGCGGGATATAGCTGGAGCACTGCGGCGCCGCGCTGGAATACAGGCGAATCAGCGTATCTCGGGTCGCCGCGCGGCTCACGGGAATATTATTCTCCTGTTGGAAAAGCTGCACGGCGGCGAGCGTACGATTGCCAAAAATGCCGTCTGCGCCGTCCGCCATATATCCAAGTTCACGCAAGCGCAGCTGCATACGCAGCACGCGATCGCCTCGATCGCCAAATACAACTTCCGCGTAAGGATCGTAATTTGGGAAATTTCCGCTCAGGATTCTGCGCTGCAGATCCGCATCGGCAATACCGTTCACCGGCAGACCAAGATCGCTTTGCAGCATCCGTACGGCATTATCAGTGCGGTAGCCGAAAATACCGTCTACATAGTAATCGTAATACCCATGATCGAACAGCGGCTGCTGAATGGCGCGCACTGCGTCGCCGCGATTGCCTCTGCTCAAAGGGCTGTACTGCACCGCGGGCTGCAGCGACTTCCACGCCGGTTCCTCCTGAGTCAGCCCCAAGGTATCTACTAGCACAGGCTCCGTTGCAGAAGCCGCGCTCACATCGGAGCTAAACTGTATAAACGTGAGCGCAGGCGCATCGGAAACATCTGCGACGTTCGCATATACGTTCACCTGACCGGATGCCGCGCGCAGGGCATAAGATTCTACCTGACGATTCGCGCCGATCAACGGCTGTTCGCCACTGGATACGGCGGTAAGCGCGCCCGAAGAAGGATTCAAACGATACACGCGATTATCCGCGCCCAGTACAAACAGACCACTGCCGCTAGCGGCAATCTGATCCTGCACGGTGATATCCGGAGTGGTCACCACGCGCTGTTCCTGCGTCGTGGGATTGTAACGCTTAATTCGAATAGCGCTGCCCGTATTGGCAATGTAGAAGATATCCCCATCCAGCATAGTGAAATCAAACACATTCTGATCCACGTAATCAGCGGCGGGCATACCCTCCTTGCGCACATACAAAGAGCTGCCGTCGGCAATATACGCCTCTATACCGTCTGCTCGTATGCTCTTTACCGGCAGCGGATCGCCATAGGGCTCGAAAGTGCCGAATATATTGGAATAGATATTCGCTCCGGCGTCTTCCACAAAGGAAACCACCAGACCGTTTACCGTATCATACAACCCGTCTATAGATTCGGAGAATGTATGAAACGGAAGCACGCGATCTGCATCAAAATCAACCTGATAGAGTGTATTGCGATCATTCGCAGACACGTAGTACAGCGTAGAGGAATCAGTCGCCGTAGCCGCATAAACATGATCGAATACCTTTTCCTGATAGGTTGAAAAATCAATCACTACCAGATCTTTGCCTTCCCCGTCCGCAGAAGCTCCGGTAAAAGCAACGCGATACGGGTTAATCGCGATCACCGCATCGGCGATATGCTCGTTGATCGGCTCGTCGTTCCCCGGGATCAACAAATGCCCATCGCCATCCACATACGCGGCGAGACCCTCGCTTGAAATCATCAGATCTCCCTGACCGTTTGTGTTTTCAGCGTACGCACACAATGACATCAGCAATATGCCTACAATCAGCATTGCAAGAAGCAATCGCTTGTGCATAATCCACACCCCTTTCCAAAGGTTTGTTGCTTTGACGAAATTGCATATCATTTGGTTCCTACTTCAAACCCACTTCAAACGAAAAATACTCTTTTCCCGCAAAGCTTCGTTTCCTAATACTTGTGGCGAAATCATTTTCATATTCACGGTCGCTTGAAACACTTTTGCAACGAAAAGAGCTGCTTTATTCGCAAATTATTCGCAATTCCATTATTGACACGCCCTACCGCTGGTACTATAATTCATATAATTATAGTAAAGTGTTAAACTAGTAATTACACGATTTGAGGCGAATTAAATGTTATCTGCCAGATATATTCAAAGGCAATACAATGGATTTATATGTAGACGCTGCCTGAACACCAAATACAATGTTCACCTTGTGCCGCGCGACTGCAAATATAAATTAAACGGCAAGTGTGCAAACTGCAGGGAGGTTCGCAATATTGTAATCGGATTTCATGCAACGGGACATTTGAAAATGCTGGCGAAGTTCTAGGAAAACGCTGGTTCAACAGACAATCGGTGAACGTATGAGCTTTTCAGCGGGTAGGAAAAGCAGATTGTGCAGGTGCACCGGAAGCAGGGCAGCAAGAAGACAGTGCTGCAACAAAAACTACTCCAGACGCGCCGTAGAATCCTCCCCCGCTCCTTTTTTCGATCAGACGTCAAAGCTCCACCCATGTTCACCATGATAGATCATGAGCTTCGTCATTCCCCCGTCTACGCATATATTTTCTCCGGTGATAAATCCAGCCTCCTGCGAACATAGGAAGAGCGCGAGCGACGCGATATCTTCCGGCTTTCCTACTCTGCCTACAGGCTGCTGCAGCGCATCCGCCCCTGAATAATCCACACCGGCGGTATCGATCCAACCCGGGGAAATGCTGTTGACTCGTGCTTTGCCTGCCAGCGTGATTGCAAGCGCTTGAGTCAAAGCGGAAATACCGCCCTTTGCCGCGGTATAGCTCTCGGTCTGCGGCTGACTCATGCGATCGCGCGAAGAAGAAATATTGATAATCGCCGCCCCTTCGCCCAAATGCTCGGCAAACAGCTTTGTAAGATAAAACGGCGCGGTAACGCCCACCGCCAGCGCACGCGTAAATTCCTCATAGGTGCATTGATCCAAGCCCTTCATCATAGGCGGCGCGTTGTTTATAATATAATCCACACTTTCCTCCGCATTGAGCACGCTTTCCGCGAAGCGCTCCAAATCCGCTTTGCAGGAAACATCGCCTATAAACCAGTCGCCCGGTGTGGAATCGATGCAGTAAACCCGCGCACCCTCCTTCTTAAAGCCTTCTGCAATCGCCCGACCGATGCCGTGCGCGCCACCTGTAATGACCGCTACCTTTCCTATAAAACGCATATCTTCACACTCCTATTATTTCTGCGCCGCGATCGACTTTGTATTCCAAATGTACCGACTCAATACCTCTACTACCATAAACCCCAGCACTATGGCAAAGCATGTAAGCGCAAGCTCCGCTCCCTTTTGTGCGGCAAGGGCGCTGTTGCCCAATACGATGGCGACCATCATGGAATACAGCGCCGCGCCTGGAATGAGCGGAAAGATCGATACCGTCATAAATATGGTAGCAGGCGCCTTATGCGCTCGCGCGGCAATTTGCGAAAATGCGCCGCAGGCAATGGCTGCCACGACCGCCGGCGCAAACGCGCCGCTCAAGCGCAGCGAGGCAATGATATAAGCGCCCCACGTAATGAAACCGCCCAGCGCGCACGCCGCCACATGGGAAATGCGCACGCAGAACCACAGCGCAAAGCCCACGCAGCCAATCGTGCAGGAAGCCAACTGAATCCAAACGTTGGAATTCACGCCGTTGGCCGCGCCATTGCTCCAGCCGGGCAACAGCGTAATCGCCAGTGCGATACCAAGCGCAATGCCGATCGCCCCAGTCATAGAGAGCGTAATGTTCATGGTGCCGGACAGCGTATCCAAGTGCACCAAATCGCGCACACCGTTGGTCGTACCCAACGCGCTGATTAGCAGCATTACTACGCCCAATGTAACATAGTCCGCGTGATGTCCAAGCCCCAGTCGCACAAAGGAGATGATGAATACTTCGGTTATAAAAGAAATAATGAAGTTGAGCGCCAGCGGATTGCGCTCGCTCCTGCTCAGCAAGCGGCTTAGAAGCACGATAAGCAGCGCGGCGAGAAGCGCAAGCAGCGTATCGGATAAATCGCAGCGAAAGAAAACGCCGTAGCCCATCGCCCCAATTCCCGCCGCCAGCGCCACGCGCCAAAGCGGTTCCTTTTGCTGCGCATCGGCTTCTTTGAAGCGCGTTTCGAGCTCATTCGCTTCAAGAGGATTGGCGCACACCGCTCTGCAAAGGCTGTTGAGGCGATCCAATTTGGTAAAGTCTACCGTAATATCGCGCACATGGCGAATTTGAGTAACGACGCTTCCATCGGGCGCGGTAATCGTTGCTTGTATATTGGTAGGCACGACCCAAATATTGCAATGTGAAAACCCATATCCCTTGCACAGGCGGTACAGGCTGTCTTCCACGCGGTGCGTCTCCGCGCCGGACCGAATCATCGCCACGCCAATGTCCAATATCAATCCCGCAATGCGTTCGCTCTCCATAACGCGCCATCTCCATTCAGAGCGTCTATCGATAAACCTATTATACCAGCCGACCAGCGCAACGGCAAGCGCGATATCGCAAGGTTTGTGCTTGAAGCGGAGAATTGAAAGTGTTATACTCAATATAAATCCACAAATTCGGCAATGGATTGCCGTTTTACAAGACGCATTACGGCACTGAAAGAAAAAAACGACCAAGGTCGGAGGCGAGTTCATGAGAAAGCACCGCGGTGCGTGGCTGGATGCGCTTATACTGCTATTGTTCCTGCTGGGACTTTTCATGTTCGCGCTTGGCGCAATGGCTGGGCGCGCACCGGCAATGGATATTGTACGTTGAACGCGGTATGAAAAACACAGGCGAAAACGAATCGCCTGTGTTTGGTCGTTTTAGGGGCGTTCAAA
This sequence comes from Clostridia bacterium, assembly GCA_017460585.1. Lineage (GTDB taxonomy): Bacteria > Bacillota > Clostridia > Christensenellales > Aristaeellaceae > Faecivicinus. Next base: position 7,965 of record JAFUAR010000211.1, on the reverse strand, counting down.
GCGCTTTTTGCGCAGGAGCCCGATCAGCGACAGGAGCACCAGCGCCATACCGAGCAGGTAAACGGGTTTCGTACCGAAACCGCCCGTGGAGGGCAACACGTAACCATTGGAATTCCATACCCGAATCTGCCACGTGTCGTTAGGTTGACCTTCTACCCACTCGGGAGCACCTTTTTTGAACACCCGCGCGTTACTGCTGCCCTGGATTGCCGAGACGGATTCATTCGTCACGGTAATGACAATGGCGGAAGTCGCGGCTTGGAAGCCTTCGGGCGCCTCAGTTTCTAGCAGATAATAGGTACCTCCATTCAACTCGCCAAGCGATAATATGCCTTTTTCATCGGTCGTGTCTTGCACGATAGGCTTCGCTCCCTGTATAGGCTCTTTTTTAGCTACATCAAAATCCGTTGCCGCGTAGAGCGCGAACGTTGCGCCTGTCGTAATGGTATTATTTCCGGTATCCGTCTTCCAAATTGACACTTTCCTCTTGAGATAATTGAGAATGCTCAATTGATAGGAAACTCTGCCATCATCCAAAAGCGTTTCCTCTAGCGTAACGCCATCCGGAAATTTGCCTTCGCTGAGCGAAATCTTCCCTGTGGGACTTACCGTAAATTCAATGTTCCCCGCTAACGGCTGGTACCCTGCTAAAGAGGTCTTTTCTCTAAGACTATAGGTTCCTGCGGGAAGCTTTTCATCCAGTTGGGGAATGATGCCGTTTGAATCCGTTGTCAGCTCTTCAAAGCCGGGCATGGGATTCAAGTCGAAATCGATCACGTTACCATCCGTGCGCTTGCTATACAACGCAAAGATTACGCCTTCCAGCCGATTTCCCACTACAGCATCCTTCTTGACCGCTTGGAAGGAATACGCGCGATTTTTTACGGTGATGGTGGTAAGTCCGTCATCACTATCTTCGTTTACTTTATAGGAGTCTGATTGTGTACTATCATTCACGATTATAGTCTCACCATTCTGCGTAATCACCAGCGGGACTTGCAGACCATAGTAGCCCTGCGGCGCTTTGGTTTCCGTAAGCGTATATTTTACATCGTCACGTAGGAACGCTTCGGTAATGAAGCCCTCCGCATCCGAAGTAAACGTACCGATCAGTTCATTCTGCCCATAGCTCAAGGTAAAGGTCGCACCCGCCAACGGCTTGCCCGCCCAGTCGGTTTTCTGAATGATAACGCCCGGTCGGCTGTTGGTGACTTCATCCACGCGAACGTTGGAAGTCGGCGATATTTCACCCTGTTCATAATGAACGGTATATGTAAAGTTGCTGCTTACCGTTTCTCCCTTTTGCTTGCCTCTAATTTCGATTGTGCCTTCATTATCAATTGGCAGGATATTCTCCCCTTCTTTTTTCACTTCGCGGATGAGGAATTGATCAAAACCCACCCCACTTACTGGTAATTTCTGGAAATACCAGTACAACGTCGATTCACCATATTCCAGTTTGCGCAGGGTATTTTCAACCAACATTAAGCTTTCGCCATTCTCTGCGAATACGGCAAAATATGTATAGTTGCGCTCGGACATATAGTCTTCATCCGACCAAGTCTTATTGACACGCAAACCCCAGCCCTTTAGGTTGCAAACATCTACGTGAGGATCTTTACCGGTAACTATACTTCCTTCAACTATACCTACCTGAACTACTTCCTTCGGTTCTTCGTCCTCCCGATCTTCATAATAGTTATACTGCTGCAGAGAATAGCCATCCGGAATTTCATCCTCGCGCTCAAATACGCCGTATTTCGTTCCGACGAGGATTTGGCGAATTTCCACGATGTAATCCACCGGTATCTTGGAAATGGATCCGTTCATGGAGGTATGGAAAGTGACCGACTCCTTTTGCTCAGCTGTCAAACCAGAATAATCCTTTATTTCTAGCGATTTGAATGATTGTGTCGTGCTATCCCATTCGCAGTATTCCCCTTCCGGCGTCTTCACATGGTAGGTCGCCATATCCGCTCCGCTCAGCTCCTCAAACTCCGTAGCAAGGGAGAGGCGGAAGTCAAATTTGGTAGGATCTTCCCAATTCGAGATCGGAATTTTTCCATCCTCCCTGAATAGTTTTTTGCTAATGGTCAGCGTGCGCAGCGCGTCAGGTTTGACGTTGTTTTCAAAATTGACCTGCGCTCGCTCGTTGGTGGATGCAAAGCTGGTCGCATAATCCTTGCGGTTGGACTTATTTTCTACTTCCTCACCCGCAATGAGACTTCCGTTTACAGAAACTTGATCGTACACTTCGGTGTTGACTCCGCATTCCACAATGGAGTAGGATACGGTATTTTCCGGAAACTGGATATCGACCGTTTCGCCCGATTTCAGTATGAATACATTCTTGTAATCTACCCCGTCGATAGTCAGGCTATCCTTGAATTTTACAGCCGTGGTGGAATTTTCATAGGTGACCGTTTCATTCAACGCATCGCCTTGCTTTAGCAGGATTTCTTCACCATTTTCCGCCGTTTTGTACTTAATTTGATAGGGGAATTCCGCCAGAATATCTTCGGAATCGTCTACTCCGGTCAACTTCTTATTGAGCTTCACCGTTCCCGGCTTCACCGAAGCCAGATTAAAGCGCATATGCAGGTTGGAAGCGCCCGCGCCACGCTCCATATAGAAAATCCGCATGGTGTGCGTGGTATAATCCTTGAAGATCGTGCTTCCCTCATTGAAGTACTGCGCAAGGTATGCGTTGACCTCAGCATCGGAAGCATTCGGATTGCGCACTTTGTAATTCTTCTCAAACAGCGCTCGCAGAGTAGTATTAGTACCATTGACCACTACATCTCCGGTGCTGTAATTGACAGAACCCGCCAGCGCGCTATGAATACCGCCCAGATCGATAATCAATTCACCATCCACGTAGAGCCAGAAATCATCGTCGCCGGTAAACTGATAAATGATATCGTGACCCCAGTTATCCAAACCATTGGGCGTTTGCGTAAACGAAGCCTCCAGCTCCACCCCGAAATAGTAGTCTGGGTCTCGAACCAAATACATCTGCTCGTACTTACGCGGATCTGTATTGGGAAGTGAGTTCAAAGTAGCATTATACAAATTTTTCGCATTCACAGAAGCGAATACACCTGCATACAATTTGTTGAAGGGCATAAACTGTCCGTGCTTCAGCGAATTCTTATTATCACCATCCATGGTACCGAGTTCATTATATACTGTGAAATTACCATCTTCGTTAAGGTATGCATAGTTAGTCGTACTGTCGTACTCATAGTAACCGCTGGCATAATAGGTACTTTCTATAAACAGATGATTGACCTCATCGGCACCAGAAAAAAGAGTTGCCAACGACACACCATTTCCATTGGTAGGATATCCATCTGTCCCCAAGTTTGTGCTGAGCAGTCCTGCATCGGTAGTCTGGACCGCACCACCTTTATTGCTGCCCAAGAAAGTATCTTGTTCGTTAAATGTACTACTGTTTTTCTTCGTACTAAAATCCTTGATCTTCATGGTGATACCATACTGGGTGTGGTCTACTGTTTTTACCGTAGACAAAGTATCATCCACGGGGATATCATTGACCACGGCAAAGTAGAAATCCATCGCCTCAGACCGCGGGCACACCACAATTTTCCTATCCTCCACCTTTAAGCCGGCATAGGCATAGTTCACATCATCCCATGCCAATATGGGAGAATAATACTGTCCATTTTTGCGCCCGTTCAGCTGCAGACCAATGGTATCGCCCGACAGAATTTGTCCATCCGAAAGCTGCGGCGCAATAAACTTCTCTGAATACATATTGTAGAGCTCGTAATAATAGTTGGGATTGCCGTCGTTATCCGTATACTCTACAAAATTCCAGAGCATGGTATTCAAATGTCCGCCAACCCACTGAATGGAATCACCGCTTTCATAGCATGGCGTCAGGCTGCCATCGTAATTTACGGCGTAAAATTCGTACTGCTTCTTCTCATCATTCCAACTGCGGGTATAAACAATAATGCGGGAACCGTTTAAAATCGTCTCATCCGATACGCTCACCTTCGAGGCGGTATACGTCATGAAATAATCGCTGGTCAATTCGGAAATATCCACCAGCTTGAGCCATTCGCTGCCCGCTGAGCCGTCAACGTTGAATCCATCGGCAGTTTCTCCACTGAACGTCAGCGTGCTCTTGCCAGATTTCAGGCAGATTTCCCCCGCATGTGTACCGGTTCCCGGAACCACTTGAATCTGAGAAGCCTCACTCTTGTCTTCAACCATGGTCAGCCCACTGGAATCGATTTTGAGATAGCGCGTATACCCACCGACCACGGAGGAAATATAATACTGATCTTCCGAAATCCAATGGAACGTCCACATGGAAATATCGGTGTCGTTGGGAACAAACAGTTTATCTCCATCTTTTGCTTTGGACATTACCGTACAAGCCAGCGCGTCGAGGGCATTCGCATTGGAAGCCGTCGACATCATTGCCCTACCGGAAACTCCGCCATACCAGTTCATGAGACCATAGGACTTTCCAGCGAGTCCATAGGGGTCGGTATCGATGTTGAGATATTGCCAGAAGCATAATTTTGCGTTGCCGTCATTTGCGGCATTGTATGCAGCAAATGAAGCACCACTAGCGCCACCCTGCATATTCCAATAAAAGCCGTTTTTACCCTTGATTCTAAACGTATTGGCGGTATTATTCGAAAATGGTTCAACAGTAAAAACTTGCGCCTCATCTTCTGAAGTAAATTTTAGACTGTTTCCTTTTTGTAGCACATATTTCTTTTCTTCTCCATCCAAATAATAAATCTTAAACTGATCTTGTGTACCTTCAACTGCTTCAAAGAAATATAGTACCGCTTCGTCGGTGGGAATGATAACAGCAGGCTTCGTCTTGGTAATTCCTGTTCTGCCATTGCTAATGTCTATAATATCACTCTTCAAATAATATCCATCAATATGTCCAATATACAAACCGCTGCTTCCGAATTCAAGCAATTCCGCCATAGAAGAGACCTTGTGCCAGCCCAAAGGCACAGCACTTGGTCCCTGCACTATAGCATACGCAGAGAAGCTGTCTGCGCTGAACCAGACCGTGTTCCCTTGCGAATCCGCTTGCAGCTGTTCGCGCGTTTCCTCTTCATCGCCAATAAAATGCACCACGGCAAACGAATCGTCAGTATTTTTCGCATCCAAGAGCGCTACGGAAACCTGCACGGGAGCGAGCGGTTCGATCTCTGCGCCATCTTCATCCACAATGGAGATATCGAATATGCGCGCGTATTCAAAGCCCGCGGCGTTCATAAATACCGCCGTGCGCGCCAGATAATCTTCATATTCCTCGTCGCTCAGCGCTTTTACCGCGAGTGCCGCGCCATCGGGAATGCCTGCATCGTCCGAATATACCACCGTCACTCGATAGGTATCGCCGCTTTCATCCATGTAACGCCGTTCAATCTGACCATCCGTCACGCGAATCTCGTAGGTTTCGCCGTTGAGCATCGCGATGGTCAAGGTTTCTTCCGTGGTGAAAGGCTTTAGGCTAATGATCGCCCAATCGCCCGCCTCGATCTGCTGGGCGTTCAAATTGGCAATGTCGATCGGGGTGAGCTCCGCGCTGTATTCGCAATCCAGCTCGAGCGCCGTCTTCAAGGCGCCAAGCGTAGTAGAATCGGTCACATATGTCACGTAAACCAATTCCGAATTGGAAAAACGAACGCTTTCTATTGCATTGATGAACTCCTGCAGTTCATCCGCCTTGGTTTGGGTATCATCCTGCGCCAGCTGTAGGGCATTCACAAGCGCCTTCAGCGAAAGATAGCCGCTGCCGGGCAAGGTGTACTTTGCATCCTCATATTCGAAATCTACGGTGTAGCTCAGCACAAACAGGCTGAAATTGTCGGTTTCAAAAGAGAATCCGGTCGCTTTCTCCATGCCGTTGCCCAGCCATTCGGAATGCATGGATACGCTCAGTTCCTCAATTTCATCTTCACCGTGCAGATGGTAGAGCTTAAAATCTCTTCCTACAATGGGTTCGGGCAGCGTGACGGATACGGTAAACCCATCGAATTGCTCCGAATCCACATTGTTCAGCGCGATATCGAATACGCGATACTGCGCTTGCGCGGCGGAATTCAAAGGCGCTTTCGCGGACTCGGTCGCCTCGTCCACGGAATTCAGAGCTGCCCCTTCTCGTACGTTCAGCTTACCCTTGCTGCGCATGGGCAGAGATTCAGCGGGTTTGGACTCCGACAGATAGGCTTCGATTCTCGCGTATGCGTCTTCCGCACGCGCGCCCTCGATCAGCTCGGCGTGACCCTCGGCGTTGCCCGGAAGCGTCTCCTCCTCATGAATGGGCGCGATCACCGCCATATCCAGTACCAACGCCGGAATAGGCTGCACCCACGAGCACAGCTGCAACGCAATCTCACAATTCGTAGAAAGTACGATGGTCGTCTCCTCAAAGCTCTCCAAAGGCATTACGAGAATATCTCCCTCGATCGTTTCGATGGAAATGAGCGCTTCATCGTATTCAATTTCAATGGATTCGTTCCAGTCGATCTCCGCGGCAGATTCGCCCATCGCTTCGCGCAGGGACAACGGCAAAGCGATATCGCCGGACATATCGATGACGATTTCGGTCTCGGACGTTTCAGCGGGGATTTCGGTACGTTCTTCTAAGGGTTCCTCAGTAGGTTCGGGCGTAGAATCCAATTCTTCCGTCGCTTCCGCCGCAGGCGTTTCAGCTGGTTCTGCGGAAGCTTCAAGCGTAGAGTCCTCCCCTTCGATCGTTTCGACGGGTTCAATGGTTGCTTCCACGGGTACAGTTTCCGCAGGCTCGGTCGTAGGCTCGACTTCGGGTTCCTCGGTGGATTTCGCAGTGGGTTCAACTGTGGGTTCTGTCGTAGACTCAACCTCAAATTCTTCTACGGGTTCTACGGTCGGTTCGTTTGTGGGCTCAACAGTAGGTTCTTCGGAAGGCTCAACGGTAGGTTCTGCTGTGGGTTCAACTGTGGGTTCAACTGTGGGTTCAACTGTCGGTTCTTCCGTAGGCTCAAAAGTGGGTTCTTCGGTTGGCACAATTGTAGGCTCTACGGTAGGTTCAACCGTCGGTTCGAACGTGGGTTCCTCAGTCGGTTCTTCGGTAGGTTCAATCGTTGGTTCGATCGTGGGTTCCTCGGTCGGTTCCTCCGTAGGCTCAACCGTGGGTTCTTCGGTAGGTTCAACGGTAGGCTCTTCCGTAGACTCAACAGTCGGTTCTTCGGTTGGCTCAATTGTGGGTTCCTCGATCGTGGGCTCCTCGGTCAGTTCCTCCGTAGGCTCAACAGTCGGTTCTTGGGTTAGCTCAATTGTATGCTCTACAACAGGTTCTTCCGTAGGTTCTACGGTCGACTCAATCGTGGGTTCTACTGTAGGCTCATCCGTTGGCTCAACAGTCGATTCTACAGTGGGCGCTTCGGTCGGTTCTGCACTGGGTTCCTCAGTCGGCTCAACCGTAGGTTCTACAGTCGGCTCTTGCGTGGGCGCTTCAGTCGGTTCCATAGTCGGCGCCGGCGTAGGCGTTTCAGTCGGTTCCGTCGTAACCGCTACATATTCTATCGTCTTCACAACGTCGCAGCCAAAGTCCAGCTCGGTAATGTAACCGAACGTCACATCAAACTCAACCGTGAAATCATAGCCTGCATCCCTGTTCAGATACACGCTCATTTCATTATGATCGTCGATGAAGAATAATCCGCTCGAACGCTGCGTTTCGCCTTCTACGATGATTTCTCCATCTTCACGCGTGGCGATCGGATGAATTCCCTTGGGCAGCGTATAGCTCAGTTTGCCGTTTGCGAAAAACAGATCGATGAACTCTTCAAAGGTCAACCGCAGCGTGTACTCCGCAAAGGGCTCAATCCGCCATTCGTCCGCGCTCTGCCATTTGGCATCTTCGCGATTCAACGCTTGGATCTCGGCATCCAGCGTGAACAGACTCAGGTCGCTTTC
>JAFUAR010000210.1 GCA_017460585.1 Clostridia bacterium | reverse complement strand
GGGATCCACCTGTTCCCATACCGAACACAGAAGTTAAGCCTCAATACGCTGATGGTACTTGGCTGGAAACGGCCCGGGAGAGTAGGTCGTCGCCGGATTCAAATAGAGGATGTTCCATTCGGAATGTCCTCTTTCTTTTATGCTTCGAAAAGCTACTGCGATTTGGAAAGGTGGATTTCCTGATCTTCTGAATAACCAAGTAATTGATATAGTCGACGGGCTGGGTGGTTATTCGCTCCGGTGAGTAGTTCAAAGTTGTGAATCTGGAGATGTTTTGCGCATTCGCTTTCAGCAAATGAAATCAATCTGCTTGCAATACCGCGCCTTCTAAATTCCGGTTTGACAAATACTTCGGTAATTTCAACGCTGGGGTTTGCATAACAGAATGAGCGCTTTAGTTGTACGCAAACAAATCCAACCAGAATATCATCTTCTTCGGCAACGAACACAATTTCTTGTTTATTGTGAAGCAGTGACCTACGAACATGATCGATTGTGCTTTCTCCCGCACCGTTAAACATTTCGTTCAGTTCACGCAGCTGTGCAGCATCGTCAATGGTCGCTATACGAATTCCACTCCTGCGCGACGGCGAATTTTCAACATTCATCAGCCGGCAATAGGCTTCATATAGCGCGGTTTTATTTGAATCCCATGTCAATTTTGAACGAGCGGCATCGTAGTTGAGCCATTCGTAGCCGGTGTGCTCGCTGGATAGAATGATTTCCGAACGGCACTCAAATGTAAATGTATATTCAGGTACAACCCAAGTATTCCGACTCCAATGGCTTCGAATAGCTTCCGAAAAGATGGATGCGGGAATATACGCTAAGGAGGTAAGCGGCATGATCGATTCGGTTTTTATACCCGTCTCTTCCCAGATTTCTCGCAGAGCGGCTTCAAAAGGTATTTCGGCATCTTCTCCGCCGCCGGAGATAAATTGATATTGGTCAAAATCGGCGCGGTGAAACACGCAAAATTGAAGATCAGGTGATCTTCTGTAGGGTATTGCCAGAATTTGGAATGGTGCTCTCATAAATTCCTCGAAAAAAAGATCGTTATTGCGCAGTTTGTTCGGTCATCATTCCCCTGCGGAATCTAAAGGCGGTCTATAAAGGCAACTCGACAGGCGCTGAACCGCGTAGCTTCCATGGCGTATATCGTTTTGCCGTTTTCCTTCAATACTTCATATGCGCTTTGAAGCTCTTCTTTATATAGGGGTATATCAGCGCTGCAATAAAAGGAGTATAGCATAAAGGGCAGTTTCTGACAACAATGGGAAGTTCTTTTCGAAGAAGAATTTGTTAAAAAATAACGTCTCCGGCGGATTGAATTTGCCGGAGACGTTTGCTATTATTGGGGCGCACCCATCAATTTTTTCCACTCATCCATAATCATTTGAGGCGTACAATGTTTGCCCGGAATGGCGCGTTCCTCGTAGGTTTCAAACATAAATTGTCCTGTGTAGCCATGGGCTTGAATGTACTCGATCACTTGCTTCCATCGAACTTGCCCCACGCCGGGCATCCAATGCTTCTCATCCACAAAGTCATAATCTGAAAGATGCGTGGTAACGATATATGGCGCGACCGCATCGATAAAGTGCTCATGCGTTTCCTTGAGCAGGTGATTGAAATCGAAATTCATTTGGGCGAGCGTTCCGCCATCGGTAAGGTACAGCATTTCTTGGGAACAGTTGCCCAAACACGTGCGGGGAAGCTCCTCTACCGCCAGCGTTACGCCGCGATTTCGCGCATACTCGCCCAGCTCGGCAACCGCGTCGCGCGCAATGGCGAGCCGAGAAGCGCGCTCATCATCGCCAATGGGCTCAAAGCTGGCGTGCAGTACCGCGATGGAAATGCCCCAATCGGCAATTTGATCGAGCACGCGCTTTTCCAGCGCGATCGATTCGCGCCGTTGGGCGGAATTTGCGCTGGAGGGATCGGTGGCGGGTCCGAAGGGCGTATGCGCGGAGAGTATTTTCAAATCCGCCGCCAGTATGTGCTCGCGCCGCAGAGCCGCTTCGGCGAACATCTTCTTTTCCGGAGCGTTGGGCGGAAATACCAGCTCCGCCGTCTCGAAGCCCGCCGCGCGGGTATCGATCCACTTTTCGAAGGAAGATTCCACAAAGAATTTGGAGGTTAATCCAAGCGGATTCATACCATCACCCCTTTACAGAGCCCATCATTACGCCTTTGACAAAGTATTTCTGGGCGAATGGATAAACGACTATGATCGGCAGCGTGGAAATAACGATGACGGCGTATTGCGTAACCTTTTGCAAAAGAAGCGTTTCCACACTGACGCCCGTCGCTTCGCCCAGAGACGTACCGGAGCTACCCGCATCGTTGATCAGCAGCTCGCGCAGTACCAGCTGCAGCGGGAAATAATCGTGCTTGGCGGGTAAATAGATCGCCGCCTTGAACCACGCGTTCCATTCGTTTACCACATAATACATGGTAATAACCGCCAGAGAAGCCTTGGTGACCGGCAGTATAATGTGAAATAGCGTGGTAAGCTCGCCCGCGCCGTCCAATCGCGCGGATTCCACCAGCGCGTCGGGCACGGACTGAAACGCGGTTTTGAGAATAATCATATTCCATGTGGTAATGGCGAGGGGAACGATGAGCGCCCAGCGCGTATTGGTGAGCCCCAGCGCATTGACCAGCAGGTAATCCGGAATCATGCCGCCGGTAAAGTACATGGTGAATACGATCATGAGCGTGAGCGGCTTGCGCAGCATAAAGTTGCGCTCGGAGAGCACGTACGCGCCGATGCAGGTGAGCACCATGCGCACTACGGTGCCGAAGCCCACGTAAAACAGCGTATTGAGAAAGCCCAAACCGATATTCGGGTTGGCGAAGGCGTTCTTATAGCCGCCGTTGCTGAATCCCAGAGGCCAGAGAATCGCGCCGGAGTGCTGGTTGAGCAGCACGGGGTCGGAAATCGAGCCGCAGAGCACGTGCCACAGAGGATATATGCACACGAACATGAAAAGCCCGAGGAAGATGTAATTGATCGCGTCAAATATGCGATCACCGGTTGTTTTTCTGCGAACCATACGAATCCTCCCTTACCAAAGGCTTTCGCCGGTGAGCTTGCCGGAAACTTTATTGGCGGTATACAGCAATATGAGGTTGATGACCGAGTTGAATAGGTCTACCGCCGAGGCGAAGCTAAAGTTCAAATCCTGCAAACCGTAGCGATATACGAACGAGGAGATGATATCCGCCTTATCATACACCGCGGGGGAATACAACAGCAGCGTGCGATCCGCGCCGTAGGACATAATGTTGCCAATGCGCATGATCAGCTGAACGATGATGACCGGCAGCAGCGCCGGAAGGGTCACGTGCCATATACAGCGGAAGCGACCCGCGCCGTCTATGGTGGCGGCTTCATACAGCTGCGGATCGGTATTGGTGAGCGTAGCGATATACAAAATGCTGCCCCAGCCGCACGCCTGCCACAGGCTGCTGGCAACATAGATTGCACGGTAATAGCGGGGGTCCGTCAGCAGGTTTTCTCTGGGAAAGCCGAAGGACGCCAAGATATCGCTGAATAGACCGTCGGAAGCGGTGAAATCCTTGATGATACCGCATACGACGACCAGCGAAATGAAGTAGGGAAGGTAGCTGGTGGTCTGTACCACCTTTTTATAGCGGGTATGCTGCACCTCGTTGAGCAATATTGCCAGCAGAATCGGCGCTGGAAAGCCGATGAGAATCTGCCAGAAGTTGAGCATCAGCGTGTTGATGATGGTGCGCTTTGCATAGGGTCCAGTGAGAAATTCGCGGAAATTCTTCAAGCCGACCCATTGGCTGTGCAATATACCGCGCGCGGGGCGGTATTTTTCGAACGCGATGACCGCACCGAACATGGGTCCGTATTTGAATATGAGAAAGTACAGGAGTACCGGAATAAACAGCAGATAAAGGCTTGGATAGTGCCGCATATTGCGCCAAAGACGCTGAAAATACGTTAAACGAACAATATCGACACTTTCGTTTACCCGCTTTGAGGAACGCCGCATCGCTGTGCCCTCCTTGAGCGTAGTTTGGGAATGCGCACATCCCGAATCGGGATGTGCGCAGAAACTTGAATAGAGAGAATGAATTACTTCGCCAGATAGGCTTCGTAGCCGGCCTGAGTAATTTCAATGGCTTCTTCAACGCCGAAGTCCTTCAGAACCTGAGTGTACTCTGTATCGAAATTCGCCAGATCGGCGGCGCCGGTGATGTACTTGAGCACCATTTCCTTGGCGTGGGTTTCCACGTTGTTCATGATCTCGGCGCGGCGCTCGGAAGCGTCCGCATCCAGCACGAAGGGAGGCAGACCATAGCTGTCGTCTACGTCCGGATCATCGCCCCAGCGAGCGCGATACGCCCAGTTATCGGGGTTCTTCTGGTTGGTCGCCATGCAGATGCCGTCGCCGTAGCGCCAGCGGGGTACCGCGTAGGCGTGGACCTTCAGCATTGCTTCCGCATTGGCAATGGGATAGTTCTCATTGTTGAGCATGAAGTCGTTGTAGATCGGGTAGCCGTTCTCATCCACTTCGTCCCAAGTGAAGCCTTCGGTGCCGAAGTTGTAGGTCAGAATACCTTCCTCGGTATAGCCGTAATCCAAGAACTTCAAAATGACTTCCAGTTTCTCGCCCTTTACCTTGCCGCTTACAAAGGTTTCGGCGGCATTGTTGTGCCAGTAGTGGCGCAGGGTGTGAATCTTGTCGCCTTCATTTACGCGGGCGTACGGACCGCAGGTGATCGGGATGCCCAGCTCGTTGCAGGTAGGATACATCTCGTAGCCGTTGCCGGTGACGCAGGCGACCTTGCCGGTCTGGAACAGGGTGGTGGGATCCTCGGACATGAAGTCCTTGGAGATGTAGCCCTTCTCATACCAGTCGTGCATGAGCTTGAGATAGTCGTACATACCCTCGGCATAGTAACCGCTCTGCGCGTGATCGCCTTCCAGATAGAAGTCCGCGGTTCTGCTTTGTTGGATAATGCCGAAATCCCATGCGCACATGAACGCGCCGTTCAGACCGTCGTTGGGCAGGGAGAAGGGAGTGATTTCCGGATGGGTTTCCAGCACCTTATCGAAGAACGCCTCGTATTCGGCGATGGTGCAGGGCTCGTCCATGCCGAACTCTTCCAGCAGGTCCGCACGGAACTGGGTGCGCCACCAGAAGGGCTCGACCATATCCTTGTAGTTGTAAATGGCGATTACGCGACCATCTTCCGTGGTGGAGAGCTTGCGGAACTCATCATCATTGGAGAGATAGTGGTAATAATGGGGCATATACTGCTCGACCAGATCGGTCAGGTCGGCATACACGCCGTCATCTACGCCCATGGTGTTGCCGCCGGCGTACTGGCTGGTGTACATGATATCCGGAATGTCGCCGCCGGCGATCAGCAGGTTGAAGTTTTCCTTCTCCTGTCCGGTGGTGGGGTGAATGAAGTTGAGCTTTACGCCGGTCACGCGGCACAGCTCCTGAATGGCGGGCGTTTCCGCCGCGTTGGTCACGTAGGGGCTAATCAGCGCGGAGAGCGGGCACCAGATGGTGATTTCCCAATCCCCCTCGATGGGATAGCCGTCTTCGGCGGCTGCGATGCTCATCATTCCGAGCGCCAGCAGCAGCGCGAGGAATATGGCGGTCAATCTTCTGGTCATGTTCTGTGGCTCCTTTCAAAAAATACAATTTGTCGCCGTGCGGCGACCTCAATATCAATTTGACATATTTTAGAGGGGTTTTCAAGATGTAATGACGGATGAGAATATGCAAAATCGTGGAATCAGGCTATAGATAGGCTGAATTGGTCATTTCGCATAAGCGAAACAGACTAAAAAACGCTTTCGCACAGGGCGAAAGCGCACAATATGTTGCATTTATTCCAGTTCGTGATTTCCGTTTCCGTGTATTGCGGCGCGGTACTGACCGGGAGTTACGCCCTCCAGCGTGCGGAATTTGCGGGTAAAGCTGGACACATCGATATAGCCCGCATGCTCGGCGATGGTCTTCACGGGCAGCTCCGTTTCCGCGAGTTGTTTTTTGACGAAGGAGAGGCGCAGCGTGGTGACATAGTTGCTGAAGGTAGTGCCGGTCGTTTCGCGCACAACCTTGCGCACAGTGCTCTCCGAAAGGGAGAAGGCGTCCGCCACCATATCGAGAGAGAGCATATTATCGGTGAAGTGTTCGTATATAAAATCGATAATGCGCTGGTTGAGCGCTTGACCCGCCTGATTTTTCTGCTCCTCCATATGGGCGCACAGCCAGTGCGCCCGCGCGGAGAGCGCCGCCTCCAATTCGCTGCGCGAGGCGGCGGAAGCCAGCGCCGTTAGTTCAGAGGGATCAATGGAAAGTCCCTTTTCAAAGCTGACGTTCACTAGCGTGTTGACCAGCCGAAAATACAGCATTTGTCTACGGTCCAGCGCCCAGTGCTCGCGGTCCGCCACATCCAATATGTGCGAAAGGCTGCGGTTGACCGATTGCTCGTTGCCGTAGAGCAGACTTTGGCGAAACAGCTCCGCTTCCTGAAGCTCGCTCTGCAGCGAATTGCCGGAGCGCACGGCATAAATGGAGGTTTTGTTCTCCAGCGCAGCAAACGCCTCGAACAGCTGGCGCCCTACGCGCAGAAGGTCGCCTCTCACGCTGCTGACGCCAAAATCGGGCGCGCTGTCAAACATGAGCGAATTTAGGCGAGAGCGAAACAGCTCCGCCGTGCGCAGCAGCGCCTTTTCGCTTTGATTCTCGGTATTGACCAACAACGCAAGGCGATTTTCCGAATCGATAGGCAAGGCGAACGCCCGACCGCCGGGGAAATCCGCCTCGGTGAAGTAGAGCTCGGGATCGTGCTCTCTGCCCCGCCGTTCCTCGGAGCGCACGTTGAATACCATTACGCAGAAATACGTGGCGCTAAAGCGAATGCCGGAGGCGCGCATCGCCAGAGCGAGCGCGTCCGGTTCCAATATTTTGCCCGTGACGAGGTCGCCCAGAAAGCGGGAACGCGCGTCCTGCGTATAGCTATGCAGCTGCAGCACGAGATTTTCGTTTTCATTTCGGATTTCGCGCAGGCTGTGGTTGATCGCGTCAAACAGCGCGCCGTCGTCCTCCTGATCGATGCTCAACGACGCGGCGAGCTTTTCCACGGGTTTGTACTGACTGCGGGCGATCAATAGCGCGATTCCTCCGGCGAGCAGCATAAACGCGGCGATGATCGCTCCATACGCCGTGATTTTGCGCCGAAGAGGGGCAAACAGCCATTCTTCGGAAAGCGCCAGCGCATAAGCGAAGCCGCGCTTATCCGTAATGACGCGCAGGGTTTCGAAAGTGGAACCCCTTACGGAGCGCCGCTGCCAGCTGGTGCCGCGCGTCTGATTGAGCGTGAGAGACAAATCGTTTGGATTTTGCCAAGACGTTTCGTTCAGCAAATACACGTTTTGGTGGTCTGCGGTAAATACGGCGAAGCAGCCCTCGAAGTTTCCCAAGCTGTCCAACATGGCGGCGTGAATGGAGTCCAAATTGAGTATGTAAATCAGCACGCCCTCCGGCGTATTGCTGAGCATGGGCACGGGTTGCATATAAATGAAGTAATGGCTCGCGCCGTCGAACCCCTTGGAGGGGAGGTATTGCGCGGAAACGGTGGTATTCAATTTGGTATAAAACGATACCATGTTGAGCTCGTTGCCGAAGCCGTACATGGTCATGAAGGCGGAATAATCAATTTCGCCATCTACGCTTTGAATCGATTGCTCGCCGCGCTTATAAAAGAACAGATTACCGGGCAGACCAAAGCTTTCTGTATAGGCGATGAATTGCAGGTGCATGAGCGCGGGATCCTCGAATTCTCCCGCGGCGTACTGCACGGAAAAGTGCGAGGCGATGGACTGAATATCGTCAATCATGCGGTCAAAGCTGAGCGCCGCTTGAGAAGTGCTCTTTTCGTATTGATTGAGCAGCGCCGCGCGCTCCGAGCGAAATTGCTGCAGCGAGAAAACGATGCCCAGAAACAGTATGGGTACGAGGCTGACCAATAAATAAGAAGATAATATGCGGCGCGAGGTTTTGCCTCCCGCAAGTCGTTTCATCATGAGTGCGATACACCCTTCAGTGTAAAATGAATTTGTTGATCTCAGCATAACATATGGTTCACACTTTGTCAAATGGAGCGAGCTGTACGCAGTACCGGTTTCTTTCGGCGCGAACTTTAACCAAATCAGCGAGAAACATCGCAGTGAAGATGCTATAATGTTTACCATGCAACAGTTTTGTTCGTCAAACTGTTTCCTGATAAGGAGATGAATCGGCATGGAGGAACGCCACGCGGCGCTCATGGATATACTTTGCCTCGCCAACCGCATATCGCGGGAATGCGCCATGCTGGAGGGTGTGAAGCGCAGCGCGGGGGTATCCGGCGTGAACGCCAGAATACTGGCGTATCACATTAACCACGAAGGCGGCGAGGTGTATCAGCGGGATCTGGAGGAGGAATTCTCGATTCGCCGCAGCACCGTTTCCAAGATATTGGGGCTAATGGAGCAAAAGGGGCTGGTACGGCGCATTTCCGTGGAACGGGACGCGCGGCTTAAGCGCATACTGGTTACGGACGCGGCGCGCGAGCTCTGCCAGAGCGCTTCCAGCGAGCTGACGGCATTTGAAGTACAGGCGACCCGCGATTTGAACGGCGAGGAGATCGAAGCGCTGCGCGCGCTGCTCAAGCGCATCGATGGGGCGCTTACCCAATAAATCTATTTGAGGCACATTATGAGAATTGGTTTGGATATTGGCTCGACGACCATTAAGGCGGTCGTTTTTGACGACGGTGGCGATATCGTCTACCGCCATTACGAGCGCCATTGCGCCCGCATTAACGAATTGTGCGCGCAGCTGCTTACGCAAATTGACGAGCAGCTGCCGAATCGGTCGTTTCAAATTGCGATTTCGGGATCGGCGGGCATGGGTCTGGCGGAAGACGTGGGCGTGGAATTCCTGCAGGAGGTATACGCTACGCGCGTGGCGCTTCAATCGCTCTGCCCGGGCACGGATGTCGCCATTGAGCTGGGCGGCGAGGATGCGAAAATACTGTTTCTAACCGGCGCGGGCGGTCTCGAGGTGCGCATGAACGGCAGCTGCGCGGGGGGCACCGGCGCGTTCATCGATCAGATGGCGACGTTGATGGACGTTCCGGTAGAGGATTTGGAGGCGCTTTCGGAGGCGCATACCCGCACCTACGCCATCGCCAGCCGCTGCGGCGTGTTCGCCAAGAGCGATATTCAGCCGTTGCTCAAACAAGGCGCGCGCAAGGAGGATATTGCCCGCAGCAGATGTGAGGCGGTGGCGGGGCAGACCATTACGGGGCTCGCGCAGGGCAGACCCATCGCCGGAAATGTGGCGTATCTGGGCGGTCCGCTGACGTTCTTTCCCCAATTGCGCGATAGCTTTGATCAGGCGCTCGGCATTCATGGCGTTTGCCCGGACGATTCGCTCTTTTCCGTGGCGATGGGCGCCGCAAAGCACGCGACGCGCGAGGAACGCTTGCCGGAGCTGATCGACCGCATACGCCATAGGAGCGCGAAGCAGGAGCGCGCCTCGTGCCCTCCGCTGTTTGAAAGCGAAGCGGAGCTCAAGGCGTTTCGCGAGCGGCACGCCCAATCGGATATTCCGACGGTGTTCGAGCCGGAATACTGTGGCAGGGTGACCATAGGTATAGACGCGGGTTCCACCACCATTAAGGCGGTGGCGGTTGCGGAGGACGACCGCATACTCAAAAGCGCCTACCTTTCCAATAAGGGAAATCCCATTCCCGCCGTGTGCGATTTTCTCATGTCCTTTTACAAGGAATATCCCAAGGCGGCGGTGGTAGGCGCGGCGTCCACCGGCTACGGCGAGGCGCTGGTAAAGGAAGCGTTTCGCTTGGATGGCGGCATTGTAGAGACCGTGGCGCACTACATGGCGGCGAAACAGCTGCAGCCCGAGGTGGATTTCATTATCGATATCGGCGGGCAGGATATTAAGTGCTTCCGCATACGCGACGGCGCGATTGACGATATTTTTTTGAACGAGGCGTGCTCTTCCGGCTGCGGCAGCTTTATACAGACCTTTGCCAGCACTTGGGGGCTTCCGGTCAGCGAGTTCGCGAAGCGAGGGCTGATGGCGAAGAACCCTGTGGAGCTGGGCTCCCGCTGCACGGTATTTATGAATTCCTCGGTCAAGCAGGCGCAGAAGGACGGCGCGAGTTTGGAGGATATTTCCGCGGGACTCTCTATTTCCATTGTGAAGAACGCGCTATATAAGGTGATTCGCACCGCCAACGCGAAGGAGCTCGGTCGGCATATCGTAGTGCAGGGCGGCACCTTCTTAAACGACGCGGTGCTGCGCGCCTTCGAGCGCGAGATCGGCAGGAATGTGACCCGCCCCAACATTGCGGGTTTGATGGGCGCGTACGGCGTGGCGCTGTGGGCGCGGGACTTGAATTTGCAAAAGAGCGGGCTATTGTCGCTGGAAGAGGTATCCTCGTTCCGGCAGACCTCCACCTCTACCCGATGCAGCGGCTGCGAAAACCATTGCCAGCTCAACATCATCTCCTTCGGCGGCGGTCGGCGCTTCATCAGCGGCAACCGCTGCGAAAAGGTCGTTCGCGGAAAGAAGGCGGATTTGCCCAACCTGCATGCGGAAAAGCGCAAAATGCTGCGCGAATTTCCACAAGGCAGCGGCGCTCGCGGAACCATCGGCATACCGATGGGGCTCAATATGTACGAGCTATTTCCCTTCTGGCACGCTCTGTTTACCGATTTGGGCTTCAAGGTGGTGCAATCGCCCGAATCGAATCACGCGCTGTATACGCGCGGGCAGATGACCATTCCTTCGGATACGGCGTGCTATCCGGCCAAGCTGCTGCACGGGCATATCGAGTGGCTGCTGGAACAGGGCGTGGACGCCATATTTTACCCCTGCCTGAGCTATAATTTTAACGAGGAAAAGGGAGATAACCACTACAACTGCCCTGTGGTGGCGTATTATCCGGAGGTGCTCCGGCTAAACGTACCCGGGCTTAAACAGACGAAATTTATATGCGACTATCTGGGCATTCATCGCCCAAAGGATTTCAAAAAGCGTTTTCCGAAGATACTGAACGCGTACTTTCCCAATATTCCCGCAAGAGAAGTGCGCGTAGCGGTTGACCACGCATATCGCGCGTATGATGAGTATATGAACCGCGTGCGCGCGCGCGGACAGGAGATATTGCGGAACGCGCGGAGCGAGGGGCGGCAGGTCATCGTGCTGTGCGGTCGTCCGTACCATGTGGACGCGGAGATCAGCCATGGCATCGATCAGTTGATTACCGAGCTTGGCGCAGTGGTGGTTACCGAGGACGCGATCAGCCCGCTGGTGGGTAGGTTTGATACCGCCGTTTTGAACCAATGGACCTATCACGCGCGGCTTTACGCGGCGGCGAAGTATGTGGCGGAGTGCGGCGATCATGGCGTCAATTTGGTGCAGCTGGTGTCATTCGGCTGCGGTGTGGACGCGATCACTACGGACGAGACGCGGCGGATCTTGCAGGAGGGCAATCGCCTGTATACGCAAATCAAAATAGACGAAATTACCAATCTGGGCACGGTGCGCATCCGTCTGCGCAGTTTGTTTGCCGCGCTGGAGCAGGAGGGGAAAAATGCGTAGGGTAGAATTTACCGAGGAGATGCGTCCGGAATACACCATATTGGTGCCGGAAATGCTGCCGACGCACTTCCTGCTGCTGGTGAACGTGTTCCGGCAGCACGGCTATAAGCTTGAGGTGCTGCAAAACGAAGGTCCTAACGTGGTGAACGCGGGGCTGCAGTACGTACACAACGACACCTGCTATCCGGCGCTGTTGTGCATTGGGCAGTTTATCGATGCGCTGCAGAGCGGAAGGTACGACCTGCACAAGACCGCGCTCATGATTACCCAGACCGGTGGCGGCTGCCGCGCCTCCAATTATATTCACCTATTGCGCAAGGCGCTGCAGAAGGCGGATATGGATTACGTACCCGTCATATCGCTGAACGCCTCCGGAATGGAGAAGAACAGCGGATTCCGCTTTACGCCCGGATTGATTATGGAGGCGCTCTATTCTATACTGTACGGCGATCTGCTCATGCTGCTCAAGAATCAGGCGGAGCCTTATGAGAGGGAAAAGGGCGCGACCATGGCGCTGGTAAACGATTGGGCGCAAAAGCTCACGGCGCAGTTTAAGAAGAGCGCGGTCTATCCGGTGGTTCACTTTCGGCGCAATCTGCGCGATATCGCGCGCTCGTTCGAGGCGCTGCCCAGAACCGGCGAGGAAAAGATCAAGGTGGGTATTGTGGGCGAGATTTACGTCAAGTTCTCTTCCATGGGCAATAATCACTTGGAGCGCTTCCTATTGGAACAGGGCTGCGAGGTGGACGTACCCGGACTCATGGGCTTTTTGGACTACTGCGTAGAGGTGCGCATAGACGATATCAACCTATACGGCGGCAGCAAAAAAGAGAAGTGGATTTATACCCGTATTATGGATTTGCTTACGCATTATGAAAAGGTCATTGCCAAAGCGGTGCGCGCAAACAGCGGCTATCGTCCATCGGAATTGTTCCGAAGCTCTAAGGCGCAGCTCAACGGTCTGCTGGGCTACGGCTGCAAAATGGGCGAAGGCTGGCTGCTTCCGGCGGAGATGATCGAGCTGATCGAAAGCGGGGTCAACAACATCGTCTGCGTGCAGCCATTCGGATGCCTGCCCAACCACATTGTAGGCAAGGGTCCCATTCACGCGCTGCGCGAGCGCTACCCCAAGGCGAATATCGTACCCATTGACTACGACCCGAGCGCCACGAAGGTAAACCAAGAAAACCGCTTGAAGCTGATGCTTTCCGTGGCGAAGGAGAATATGGCGGAAACGGTATAAAGGAGATTGAGCATGAAGCTGCTTACGCGGGATCGATCGTTTTACCACAGCCTGATTTCGCTCGCGGTGCCGGTGGCGCTGCAGAGCCTGATCACCTTTGCGGTATCGTTCGCGGACAACCTAATGGTCGCTTCGCTGGGCGATTCCGCCGTATCCGGCGTATATATGGGCAGCCAGATTCAGCAGTTTTTGCAAACTTTTTATGCGGGTATCGAAGGTGCGATACTGATATTGGCGGCGCAGTACTGGGGCAGGCGCAATATGGACAGCATTCGGCGTATTATTGCCATCGGGCTGCATTTTTCCATCATCTTTGCCCTATTGCTTACGGCGCTGTGTCTTACCGTTCCGGAACAGATTCTGTCCCTGTTCACCAACGACGCTTCCGTCATAGCCGACGGTACGGCGTATCTGCGCATCGTGTGCTTATCCTACGTCTTCTTCTGCGTAACACAGTCGCTCATTGCCGCTATGCGCAGCGTGGAGGTGGCGCGCATCGGTATGGCGGTATCGGGCATATCGCTGGTGGTGAATATAGCGCTCAACTATGTGCTGATTTTCGGCAAGCTGGGTCTGCCGGCGCTGGGTATTCGCGGCGCGGCGATCGCCACGCTCATTTCCCGAATGGTGGAAACGGGCGTAATGGTGGTCTATGTGGGGCGCATGGATGAAAAGCTCCGATTCGGCTTGCGGGATGCGCTCCAAACCGATCGAGCGCTGCGGCGGGATTTTATTCGCTACGGACTGCCCATTGTGGGCGGGCAGGTGGTGTGGAGCGTGAATATGATGGCGAATTCCGCCATCTTAGGGCGCTTTGGCTCTGAGGTGATCGCCGCGGCGAGCGTTGCCAACACGCTCAATACGCTGGCGTACGTCGCCATGACGGGTATGTCCTCCGCCGTGGGCATTATTACCGGAAAGACGGTGGGGGCGGGCAAGTACGAGCTGATGAAGGAATACGCCTATACGGTACAGATTCTGTTTTTGGCGCTGGGTCTGTTGACCGGCGGTATGATCGCGGTGCTTAGGGCGCCGTTTATCGCCCTGTATACCGGAATTACGGCGGATGCGGCGTTCTACGCTTCGCAGTTTATTGCGGTGCTCTCTATTACCATGATCGGTACCTGCTATCAGGCGGCGGGGCTCTTCGGGCTGGTCAAGTCCGGCGGCGATATTGGCTTTGTATTTAAGAACGATACTATATTCGTATTTCTGGTGGTGCTGCCGTCGGCACTGATTGCCGCGCGCGTGGGCGCGCCGGCATGGGTGGTATTCGCCTGCCTGAAGTGCGATCAGATATTGAAGTGCTTTGTGGCGGTATTCAAGATCAATCGCTTTAACTGGATGAAGAATTTAACCAGAGCAGCGTAGTTTCGGAGGGAATGCGAATGGAAATGGTGGATATTCTGACTCCAGAGGGCGAATCGACGGGTCGCATCGCCGCAGCCAAAGCGGTTAAGCCGGGCGAATACGTGCCCCACGCCATTGTGATTATTCGGCTGAACGACGGGCGCTATGTAATGCAGCAGCGTTCGTTTCAATCGCGCTACTTTCCCGGCAGGTGGGATGTGACCGGAGGAGGGGTGCAAGCGGGTGAAACGCCGATGATGGGCGCGGTGCGCGAGGCGAAGGAAGAGCTGGGCGTGGATATCGATATTCAGGCGCTTCGATTGATTCATCGCTACCGCGTGAATTACGAGAGCGGTTCCGGCGCGCACATCAGCGTGTTCGGAGCGACCATCCCGATGCCCGAAGAGGGTTTTACGCTTCAGCAAAGCGAGGTAAACGCCGTACGGCTTGCGGACTTTGACGAATTCTATGGCGAGGTCATGTACAACAAGGACGAGGCGTTTGGTCGCGCGCTTCGCCAGTTCGAATGGGAAGAAAGCGATATATAGAATATAACTATTAAACCCTCTCAAAAACTCCTATGGATTAAATTGCATAAAATGAATTGACATGTTGCCGCGTTCATGATATGATTCAGGCGTTCCAATAAATCCCTACAACTCCATAGAAAGGATAGGAATTGAGAAATGAAGAAGATGATCGCTCTGGTATTGGCTTTAATGCTGATTGCGAGCTTTGCCGCGTTTGCGGAGGGCGAAAACGACCTATTGGCGCGCATTCAGGAGCGCGGAACCATCACCATTGCTACGGAGGGCAACTGGTCGCCTTGGACCTATCACGATGAGGACGATCAGCTTGTGGGTTTGGATATTGAAATTGGTACGCTGATCGCCCATGGTTTGGGCGTGGAGCCGGATTTTCAGGAGACCGACTGGGATTCCATTCTCGCCGGCGTAGATTCGGGACGTTTTGATATTGCCTGCAACGGCGTAGGCTATACCGCTACCCGCGCCGAGAAGTACAGCTTCTCCACCCCCTACGTGTACACCCATAAGGTGCTGGTGGTTCGCGCGGACAACGAGGATATTCAGACCATCGAGGATTTGAACGGCAAGACCACCGCCAACTCGCCCTCCTCCACTTATGCGGCGATCGCCGAGGAGCAGGGCGCGACCGTGACCTACGTATCTACGCTGGTGGAAACCATCATGCTGCTGGAAGAGGGTCGCGTAGACGCAACAATCAACGCGCAGGTCTCCATCGAGGATTACCTCAAGGAGCATCCGGAAGCCAACATCAAGGTGGTACAGGTGCTGGAGGGCGATCCTGTAGCGTATCCCGTACGCAAGGATGCGGATACCGATTCGCTGGTTGAAGCGGTGAACGAAATTCTGGAAGCTGCGCGTCAGGACGGCACGCTCGCCGAAATTTCGCTCAAGTACTTTGATCTGGATTTGACCCAGCCCGACTAAGGGAATAAGAAGCGTTCCTAACTCAGGCATATACTTCAAATCAACCATGAAACGAGCCACAGAAGCGGCGTAAAGCCGTCTTCTGTGGTTTTGGTGGCGATATGAGAAATTGCGATTTATTTCTGCACGAGTCGGATTACCCTGAATTGGATGCCAGCGCCGCTGTAGCGCATTTGAGCCGCGCCATTCAGTTCGAGACCACCAGCTATGTGGATACTACCCGCATACGCTACGAGGAATTCGACGCGCTGCACGATTGGCTTCGGCAAACCTATGCGGACGTGCTGGCGGCGGGAAGCTGCGAAGAGATTGGGCATAGTCTGCTGATTACCTTGCCGGGTTCGGACGCGATGCTTCGTCCCGCGCTGTTGATGGCGCATCAGGATGTGGTACCCGTAGTGCCCGGCACGCAGGAGCGCTGGCTGCACGCGCCCTTTTCCGGAGATGTTGCCGACGGTATGATTTGGGGACGCGGCGCGATGGATATTAAACAGATGCTGGTGGGCATACTGGAGGCGGCGCATACTCTGCTGGGCAGGGGCGAGCGCCTAAAGCGCACGCTTTACCTCGCGTTTGGCGAAGACGAGGAGACTCGCAGTACCGGCGCGCGCGCCATTGCGCAAACGCTGAAGGCGCGCGGGGTTCAGCTGGAATTCGTGCTGGATGAGGGCGCGGGGGATGTAATGGACGCGGGCGACTACGGCGCGCCGGACGCGCTGGTATGTCCCATTGGAATTTACGAAAAGGGCTACGCCGATATGCGGCTCACGGCGCGTTCGCGCGGCGGACACAGCTCCAACCCCTTTCGCGGTACCTCGCTAGGCGCGCTGGCGAAGGCGATTTCACAAATCACCGAGCATATGCCGCCGCCGAGACTTTCGGACGCGGTGCGTCAAAGCTTGGTTGAGCTGCGTCCCTTCATCACCGAAGAGCCCATGCGCGCTTGGACTTTGGATATCGACGCGCACGAGGCGGAGCTGCTCGATTGGTTTTCCGCCCATGAAAGCTTGTATCATCTAGTGCGCACCACCGCCGCGCCAACGATGATTCGCGGCGGATCGCAGGCGGGCAACGTAATGCCGCAGGACATGGAAGCGGTGATCAATTTCCGGCTTTGCCCATGGGATACGCCAGAGTCGCTGCTTGCGCACTGTAAAGCGCTGGTGGGCGACGGCGTGGAGCTTTCCTATGTGCAGAAGATCAGCGCGTCTACCCCATCGCGTACGGATCGGCTGGGTTATGAGCGGTTGAAGGCGACGCTGGAACGATACTTCGACCGTTTGCGCTTTATTCCCATGCAAAACCGCGGCGCGACGGACGCGCGCAACTACGAATCGATCTGCGATTGCGTGCTGCGCTTCGGGCCCTTTCTGGAGGAGGAAGACATTTCGCAGGAGGGGATTCACGGCACAAACGAGCGTATTTCCGTGCGCGCCTACCTGCAGGGCATCCGCGTGCTCATTCATCTGATCGAAACGACCTGTCTGTAAGAATGAAAAAAGTGGGAGTAGAACCGATGAACGAACGACTTTGGAACATATTGGTGGATTCATTCCCCAAGCTGCTGGGTTACGGCGTAACCGTGACCATACCGTTGACCGTAATCTCCTTTGCGTTGGCGCTGATTATTTCCGTTGTTGTGGCGCTGATTCAGTACGCCGATATTAAACCGCTTATTCCCATATGCCGCTTCTACATTTGGGTGGTGCGCGGCACGCCCCTGCTGGTACAGCTCTACCTTATATTCTATGGTTTGCCGAGCGTGGGCATACTCATTGACGCGTTTCCCGCGGCGGTATTGGTGTTCGGCTTCAACGAGGGCGCGTATATGGCGGAAACCGTGCGCGGCGCGTTGGAAAGCGTATCCAGAGGGCAGATGGAGGCGGGCTACTGCGTGGGGCTTTCCTATATGCAGATCATGCGCCATGTAGTGCTGCCGCAGGCCTTCCGCACTGCGTTTCCGGCGCTCTCCAATTCGCTCATTTCCATGTTGAAGGGTACCTCTATGGCGGCGACCATTACCGTTATGGAAATGTTCCGACAGGCGACGGTCATCAATGGGCGCGTATATGAATCGCTGGGGCTGTACGGCGAGGTCGCGCTCATTTACCTCATGTTCTGCACCATACTCACTTGGGTGCAGCATTGGGCGGAAAAGAAGCTGGCGAGCTATGGGGGTACAAAGGCATGATGCTGGAAGTAAAAAACGTACAAAAGCGCTTTGATCATACCGAGGTGCTTCGGGATATCAGCCTGAACGTTCAAAAAGGCGACGTAGTGGCGATATTGGGACCCAGCGGTTCCGGCAAGACCACATTCCTGCGCTGCCTGAACTTTTTGGAGCGCGCGGACGGCGGAGAGATGGTGTTCGACGGCGAGCATTACGACCTGCATAAGGCGACGCGCGGCGAAATTGCCAGAGTGCGCAAGAAGACGGCGTTTGTATTTCAGAATTACAACCTATTCCTCAATAAAACCGTGCTGCAGAACGTAACGCTGGGACTGACCGTGAGCGGAAAAATGAAAAAGCAGGAGGCGCGCGAGGTGGCGGTGAACGCACTGGAGCGCGTAGGCATGGCGGGACATTTGGATCGATACCCCGCGCAGCTCTCCGGCGGACAGCAGCAGCGCGTGGCGATCGCGCGCGGGTTGGCTTCCAATCCCGAAATCATCTATTTCGACGAGCCGACCTCCGCGCTCGATCCGGAGCTGATCGGCGAGGTGCTGTCGGTCATGCGCAAGCTCGCCGAGGAGGGTATGACCATGCTGGTGGTCACGCACGAGATGAACTTCGCGCGAAACGTTTCTACGCGAGTCATGTTTATGGATGGAGGCGTAGTGGTGGAAAGCGGCGCGCCGGAGCAGGTGTTTAACCATCCGCAGTCCGACCGCACGCGGCAATTCCTGAAGAATTTTACCGAAATCGAGTAATATTGGGCGATTGCGAACCGCATAGATCAAACGGAGGAGGGCTCAAACGCCCTCCTCTAATATTATTGCAGCGCGATGGGCACGCAGTCAAGTAGGTCTGTGACCTCGTATTCCGCGCGTAATCCCTCCGGCAGCGGTTTGCCTTTTGGATTATACCAGCACATATCCACTCCGGCTCGGTTTGCGCCCAGCACGTCGCTGGTTAAACCATCGCCGATCATTAGCGCATGGTCTGTGGGAACGCCGTTCAGGGCGATTTCAAATATGCGCGGATCGGGCTTGGATACGCCCGCCTCCTGCGATATGACCATATCGGCGATCCATTCGCGAATGGGACTGAGCGCGATGCGGCGCTTTTGAATGACCGTAATGCCGTTGGTCAGCAGTACTACGCGGCGCTCCTGCGCAATGGCGCGCACCATTTCTTCCGAATGCGGCAGAGGAATTGCCTGCGCGCCCAGCAGCTCGCTGAACCGATCGGCGACCTGAACTGGGTCGTCGCTTCGATTTTTGGATTTTAGAAAGCGGCGAAAGCGCTCTACGTGCAATAATTCCTGCGTCATTTCGCCGCGTTCCAGCGCTTCCCAACAGGCGTGGTTGATGCATTGGTATTCGTCGAACACGGTGTCGCTCCACAAGTCGAGCTCCCGCATGAGGGCGGTTACCGCCCTGCGGTTCCCGGTGGGAAAGTCGAACAGCGTGTCGTCAATATCCATGAGAATGACCGAATAGCGCATATATACCTCGAATCGTTACCATTTACCCATGGGGTGTCGGGGGTCGCAACCCCTGACATTCAATCCGCAGCGGCGGCGTGTACGCCGCGAGGATGCGGACCAAGTGTCCGCTTCCTTGCAGGTTTTGCGCCCGAAAACCGCGCAGCGGTTTTAGCAAAACCTGAGGGGGAT
>JAFUAR010000209.1 GCA_017460585.1 Clostridia bacterium | reverse complement strand
GGCTGCAATAACGCAGCGCAAGATCCACATGGTGAATGTTGATCAACACCGTAATGTTCATATCCTCATTGATGCGTTTGAAGTCGCTCATAACCTGATTGGCGGTCACGGGGTCCAGCGCCGCAACAGGCTCATCCGCCAATATAATGGTGGGCTGCTGGTTCAAGGTGCGCGCCAGAGATACGCGCTGCTGCTGTCCGCCGGAAAGCTGGTCGCAGCGGGTATACGCCTTGTCCAATATACCCACCTTATCCAGTGCCTCCAACGCCTGCAGCTTCTGCTTTTTGTCAAACAATCCGAACAGGACGCGGAAGAAATTCATATCCGGCACCATGCTGGTCAGCACGTTCTTAATTGCCGTTGAGCGGGTAACCAGATTGTAGGATTGGAAAATCATGCCGATCTTACGGCGGTAGCGGCGCATGGACTTGCCGCGCAGCGACATCACGTTTACGCCGTCTACGATCAATTCGCCGCCGGTCACGTCGATCATGCGGTTAATGGTGCGGATCAAAGTAGACTTACCCGCGCCGGAGAGACCGATGATCGCCACAAATTCGCCCTGATCAATGGTGAGGTTGACGTCCTTCAGTCCCTTGACGCCGTTGGGATACACCTTGTCCACATGCTTGAATTCTATCAAAACAATCGTCTCCTTATTTTACCGCCGCTTTTAAAAATATCCCGGCAGCGCGATAACTGCCGGGATTCTTTCACCCGTACGAATGGGAATTACTTTACAACCGTCAGAGCCTGACGAGCGCCGTCGTAATCGCTGTCGCTCGCGATGGCATAACCGGTGTGGCTGTACACGGAGAAGATCTCAGCGCCTTCTTCGGTGTTAATAATGTTAATGAGCGCGGTCTGCAGCGCGGAGATGAACTCGGGGTTGTAGATCTCGGGCTTCGCGGTAGTCACGGCTACGGTATCGTTGTAGATGCCGGGGGTTACGCCGATCACGTTCAGCTCGTTCCAAATGGAATCCTCGCGACCCATGCCCTGCTTGCCGGTCTCATCCTGCGTATCGGTAGACAGGTTCCAAGCGGCTTCGTAGTCGCGGCGACCATCGGCGTAGCAGCAGATGATGTCTACCTGCTCGGCGGCGGCCTGCGCGAAAGCGTCCGCATAGCCCAGAGTAATTACGCTAGACAGGTCGGAAACCTTCTTGCCATCGTAATTGTCCATCAGCCACATGGTGGGATAGATGTAGCCTGCGGAAGAGGAGGTGTTCGCAACCGCCCAAGTGCAGTCGTTCAGCTCGTCCCAAGTGAGGGCTTCGCCCGCATTCACCTTTTCCGCCAGCGCCTTGCCCTTCTCAGTGGGAGCGGCGTAGATCAGGGACCGGTAGAAGGTGACCTGATCGTCGGTGGGCAGGGTCTTATTCTCATCGCCATTCCAGTCGGCGGGATTTTCGCTGTCGTTGGACAGACCCGCGCGGGTCGCGGTCAGAATAACGTCCACTTCGCCGTTCTGGCTATAGATGGCATAGGTGCCGCCGGGCAGCCAGCCAACGTCGATCGTGCCTGCCGACATGGCCTCGCCAGTCGCCTCATAGCTGGTGCCTACGCTAATCACCACTTCGCCAATGTCATAGCCGATGGTCGCCATTTCCGCCTTGACCAGCTCCGGCAGGTTCGCGGTACCGGTAATGATGACGTCCGCGTCCTTCGAGGGAACGAACTGGAAGGTGAGGGTATCCATCTTGACGGACTCAGCCACAGCGGATACAGCCGTCAGCAGCATGAGCATGGAAAGAACCAGCGCAACGAGCTTCTTCATGATGATTCTCCTTTTCTTCATTCGGCAATTGCTTCGCCTTTTTTGAACCTCGAATAGTATATTATATATCGAACCTTATTTCAAGTATGAACGCAGAATGTTCGCCTTTTATTCTGCATATTTTAACTGAATGGAGGTCGGATGGTGTTCTAGGTGAGCAATTCGATGGCGAATGGCGCGGGGTTGACAGGCATGGTATAATTACCATGAATCTGTCTTAAAGGGAAGGAAGCGCGCATGCCGCAGAAAAACGTCAAGATCATAGCGCAAAATCGCCGCGCCAGACACGACTATTTTGTTCTGGATACTTGGGAAGCGGGGCTCGAACTCAAGGGCACCGAGGTAAAATCCATGCGGCTGGGCAAATGCAACCTGAAGGATTGCTACGCGATGGTGCGCGACGGGGAGCTATTTGTGCTGGGTATGCACATTAGCCCCTATGAACACGGCAGCTTTTCCAATACCGACCCGTTGCGTCCCAAACGGCTGCTCATGCATAAGCAGGAAATCCGCCGCGCGCAGCAATCGGTAATGCAGCAGGGGCTTGCGCTCATTCCGCTGTCCGTTTACCTAAAAAACGGTCGTATGAAGCTGGAACTCGCGCTCTGCAAGGGCAAAAAGCTGTACGATAAACGCGACGATATGGCCAAGCGCGACGCAAAGCGCGACATCGAGCGATCCATCAAGGAGCGTACCTGACAGATAAATCCGTGGGGCCGTATTCGGTTTCGACGGGGATTCGGAGGAATAGAGAAGCGAGCGGCAGCCCTGTACTGCCTCATCAACGGGAACATAAAATGAACTGACAACTACGATAACGTAGCTTTCGCGGCTTAACCCGCGATCGTCGCCCCCGAGCCTCCTGCGGCGCGGGCAAGCGGCGTGATAAAAGCAGGGAACCAACTGCCGTAAGCTTTGCCGGCAGCGGGACTTTATGAAGCTACTAAAACCAATATCCTGTCTGTGGGAGCTTGGCGGAGGGAATGTGAAAACATAGACTGCGCTCGGAGAAGCTCTGTTTGGCT
>JAFUAR010000208.1 GCA_017460585.1 Clostridia bacterium | reverse complement strand
GCTTCGGCTATGTGACCGTAACGGGGCAGTCGGTGCGCAATCCGGAAATTACGCTGTCCATGCGCATTATCGTGAACAACCCTGAGCTCACGCTCGTGCTTCCGGCGCGACGGAGCACAGTGGCGGAGATTAAGGCGACCAAGGCGCAGATTCGCGCCATACGCGATTCGGCGCTCAAGGTGCTGGAGCAGTTCTACAGCGACAAGATCATTTCTTCTACGGATTACAAAGCGCGCAAGGCGGCGATTGAGCGGGCATTCACCATGTATGAGTTCGCGTGGATGACCAACAGCACCGAGAAGTATTGGAACGCCGCCAATTCCGAGGATGGGGCGAAGGACTTTAAGCCCGGAATTGTGTACTACGGCTTGCCCTATACCCAGCGCAATCGCGTCAATACCCCCGCTTCGCTCATTAAGGCGGGCGTATATACCGACAGCGGCAAGGGCTACTACCTGTGGAACGGCGCAAAATTCAGCGATCGGGCGTATCCCGGTACCGACTGCTCCTCGTTCGCATCCATTGCGTTGTGGGGAGAGACCAGCGCTCGCGCCTCCGATACTACGCGCAAGATCGCGACCGCCAGCTACTACGAGACCATTAATGATTGGAAGAGCCTGCGTACGGGCGATTTGATTGGTAAAAACGGACATGTGATTATTTTCCTTTACTGGACGGACGCGGCGCGCACGCAGTTCATGCTGATTGAGCAGGGCGGCGGCGAAGCGGCGATTAACACCGTATCGTGCAATGTGCGCACGGTGGCATATTACCAGAGCGAAGGCTACGTGATTCGTAGACCCAAGTTCTAAGGGGTTTGGAACCAAATAGGAGCCATGCGCCAATGAAAGCGGCGCATGGCTCTTGATCGTTGGAGGGGCTATGTGGATTGGGATGATCGCTTTGGCGCTGGTATTTTTTCCGGCGCTTGGGCGAAAACCGCTAAAGCAATGGCGCGGCGCGCTGTTCGCCCACAGGGGATATTACGGAAACGGTAGAGCGGAAAACACGCTGGAAGCGTTTGAAGCCGCGTGTCAGTTGGGCGTGGGCATTGAGCTGGACGTGCGACTGAGCGCGGATGGAGAGCTTGTGGTGTTTCACGACGAAACGCTTCTGCGCATGGCGGGAGACCCTCGGGCGGTGTGTGAGGTGCCGCTTGAAGAGCTGCGTGCGCTATGCCTGATGGGTGGCGAGGGACGCATACCGACCCTTGCGGACGCGCTGGCCGTTGTGCGGGGCAGAGTACCGCTGCTGATTGAGGTGAAGCGCTGCAGGGGCTGGAGGCGCCTCTGCGCGGGCGTAGCGGAAGCGCTGCGGGAATATGGCGGCGCGTATCTGCTGGAATCGTTCGACCCGCGCGCGGTGCGCATACTCAAACATCGCTGCGAGAACGCGCCATGCGGGCTGCTCGTCGCTCAACCGAAGAAGGACAGATTTCACATTCTGGCGAGGCTGCTCGCGGCGGCATACAACGGCTGGCTCTGCCGCTATATGATTTGCGCGGATTTCATCGCCCGCGACCTGCGCCTGCCCAATATGCGATGGAGGCTGCCCACGGCGGTCTGGACGGTGCGCGATGCGGAAGCCTGCGCCGCGGCGCTCGCGCGGGGCGATATGGCGATATTCGAGGGCTTTCGTCCGCTACAGCACCAGATCTAGGCACAGCCGCACCGCGCCGCATAGCAGCATGACGAGTATGGGGTTGGTATGCTTGAAG
>JAFUAR010000207.1 GCA_017460585.1 Clostridia bacterium | reverse complement strand
TTGCGACCCCCGACACCCCCATTGGGTGAATGGTAACAATGTGAGTTCACGCTTGTACTTGGAAGCCTACCGTTTTCCTTGTTTTCATAATGTGGCTGTGCTATACTTTTGGCTATAAAGGCGCGACCCACCCTGAAGGGAATGGTTTTATGAAGTTCTATATTGTGGATTGCTTTGCGGAGGAAAAGTATCAAGGCAACGAGCTGCTGGTTGTGATTGCCGATCGTGCAATCAGCGAAAGGGAACAACAGCAGATTGCGCGAGAAATCAATTTTTCCGAAACGGCGTTTGTATTATCCGGCAAGCGGGAAAACGGGGGCTACGATGTGCGCATATGGACGCCCAATGTAGGGGAGGTGCCCTTTGCGGGTCATCCCACACTGGGCGCCGCCTATGTCATTCATCATTTTTTGGAATCAGGGCGGAGCAGCCTTGTGAAGCTCAACCTAAAGGTGGGGCAAATTCCGGTTTCGGTATCGAATGCGGGGCTCACCATGGCGCAAAACGCGCCGAGGTTTGGCGGCAGCGTGGACAGGCGGGAAATTGCGGAGGTGTTTGGAATTTCCGCAGAGGACATTGCCGACGACCTGCCGATTCAATGGGTGAGCACCGGCTTGGAGACGGTCGTGGTTCCGCTCAAGCACAGGGCGACGCTCGCGGCATTGAAAATGCGCAGGGAGGCGTTTGAGCAATATATCCTCCGCCACCCTGAAAACAACTGCAATCACCTGTTTTTTGTGAATATGGGCGGCGACACAATCGCGGCGCGGTGCCTGATGGAGGACTTTGTGGAGGACCCTGCAACGGGCAGCGCCAATGGCGATCTCGCGGGCTATATGCTCAAACACAATGTGTTTGGAATCCCTGAAATTCGCTATACGGTGGTTCAGGGCGAGGATATGGGGCGAAAATCCGTGCTGCACATTCACGCCCAATACGCGGCGGAGCAATGGATCATTGAAGTGGGCGGGCAATGCCGACTCGTCGCCTCGGGCGATTGGCATTAAGCCCCACGCATCATTGTGCGGGGCGAGCGGACGATTATGAAGGGAAGGAGAGACAACATTTATGCCCAATTACGATTCTATGGGAATTCCAACCACCATCGACTGGAAGCGCATTCGCAAGCTGTTCACAATCGGTCTGTGCGCGGGAATCATGGTGCTGATTGGCGATATGCTGCTGGGCTGGGGCGTAGCGGACGAAGCGCTTACGGGGCTGGAACGCAAGCTTTCCGCCTATCTGGAGCTTTCCGATGGGCGCATATTCTTTTCGGCAGTGCTGGGGCTCATCGGGATTCCGCTGGAGGGACTATGCTATTTTGGCATCTATCGCCTAATCGCTCCCTATTCGCAGCACTATGCGCATATGTTTAGAAGCGGCGTGCTGGGCGTCCTCGCCTTTGGCGGGTGCGGCGTGCACGTGCCCTGCCTCGCGTGCGTGTATTTCTATAGAGCCATGCGGGCGGTCAGCCCCGAAACGGCGACCGACGCCGCGCTGCGCTTTGGCTTGTTCTTTTTGTTGCCCGCTGCCATATTGTTCATCCTATTCTTTCTGGTTATGTGCGCCGCGCAGATTTCGGCGTTTGCCAAGGGGCTGACGCCGTATCCCAAATGGTGCTGGATATTCTCGCTTCCCGTGGGTATGCTGTGCGCGATACTGTTTAAGCTGGCGGGCAACCATGCTTGGGTCAACGCGATCACCACGGGCTGGATCAGCATAGGCGATATATGGATGTTCGGCGGTCTGCTCGTCGCAATGCGCAAGCTCGGGTTGGATCAATCCGCCTGAACCGCCGTACATAAAGCGCAAATGAATAAAGCATACGACCGCGCCCAACGATTGCTTGGGCGCGGTCGTATTGGGTGATATGAACCCGTCGCCTACTTTGCGGCGACAATGGTCATCCATGGCTTTCCTTTGTAATGGTCCGCTTGTATGCTTGAAAAGCCCGCTATGCGCAGCGCCGCTTCAATCTCCTCCGCGGTGTAGCACTTCATGCCGTCGATCATGTTCTCAAAGCGCTGTCCGGTAGAATCGGTGCCGTCCGATTCGTTCACGATGATCAGCCGACCCTTCGGCTGTAATACTCTTGCTACTTCCGCAAAGCATTTTTCGAGGTTTGGCCAGAAATAAATGGTCTCAAACGCCGTGGCGAGATCGTATTTTCCCGCTTCAAGCGCAAGGTGCGAAACGTCGCCCTCCAATACCGTGCATCGCCCTTGCGCGATGGCGGCGCGGTTGTGTCGGGCGGCTTTTTCCACGCAAAGCGGCGCGTAGTCCACCGCCGTAACGCGCGCCGAAGGGTATTGCTTTAATAGCGCCGCAGTGTTTCGCCCGCCGCCGCAGCCAAGGTCGACAATTTCACGCGGTTCGGGCGGCGCGATGTGCGTGCGTCCCCACGCCGAAAGTCTGGCGTGCCCCAAGGTCATGCTCATCAGCATGAGTCCGCCGAGCGGACCGCTCGGCTTTCGAACCTGATTGATCGCTTTCTTGAATAGTCCCATTGGGCGCTTCCCTCGTTTCTTTGGGTGAATCGATACAATAGAAGAAGCGGCATCCCCGCCTCCGATGGTTTGGAGAATGGGGGATGCCGCAAATGGCGCTTACTGAATGATGAATACGCTCGGCGCGTCGAAGGGAGCGCCCATCGCCTCCGCGACCTCGGCGCTGTAGAAGCCCGCGCCCACAATCGCGTCGGGCTCGTCGGAGCCTTCGCCCAAGTCAAAGGTTACGTTTTGCGCGTCACAGCCGGTGAATACCGTTATGGGTACGCCGTAGCGCTCGTCTTCATAGCCGCCCGCGTATCCGGTTACGCCGCCGACCCAAGTGGTGTTGGCGCCGGCGGTGATCACCACGTCTTTGGCAACGCAATTGGTGAATTCTTCCGACCCAAAGCCGCAGCCGGATATTCCGCCGAGTCCGTAGCAATTGTCGCCCGCGGTCACGCTGCCGCTGGCAGTGCAGTTCACTACGCGGGTCGCTTCCAAACCACCGCCCACGATGCCGGCGTTCGCCTGCGCATCCGGAATGATAATATCCGCCGTGGCAGAGCAGTCTACAATGTCGCTTTCCATACCGGCGCCCACAATGCCGGCAAACATTCCTTCGCCGCCCAAGTCGGAGGGGTGTCCGGTAACGGTGGCGTTGTTCAGCGTTACGTCAAATACAAAGGTGTCGTGCGCGTAGCCCACCACCGCGGCGACCATTGTGGCGCCGTCCACGCGGGCGTTTTCCACAGTAAAGTTGCCGATGGAGGCGTTGGAGGCGCAGCCGAACAGTCCGACCGCCCAGCTTTCCGGTTGCGAAATGACGA
Organism: Clostridia bacterium; assembly: GCA_017460585.1. GTDB lineage: Bacteria > Bacillota > Clostridia > Christensenellales > Aristaeellaceae > Faecivicinus. Next base: position 3,556 of record JAFUAR010000207.1, on the reverse strand, counting down.
AATTGGAAATGGTATGTCCGTTGCCGTCAAACGTGCCGGTAAAGGCGAGCGACGCGTCGGGAATCTCCTGCGCCTCGCCCTCGCCCGAGGGCATGAACGCGCCGATGGGCGTCCATTCCGCATTGCCCAGATCGATATCGGCGGTCAGCACGTACATACCGGAAAGCGCGTTGTTGATGGCGGCGAGTTCTTCGGCGGTGGAAATTTCAATTTCCTCGCCCGTGGATTCGTCCGCTTCGAACGCCTCGCTCAGGTTTTCTTCGCAGAAAAGCTGAATCACGTCTTCCACCATTTGCTCGTCGCGATCGATGAGGATGCCCGCCGCCAGCCAGTAGGCGCAGGCGCCCGTGTTGTATTGCTGCAAATCCTCTACGTTCGAGCCGTAGCGGAACTCGATATGCTGCGTGGTCGCGGGCGTATCGGGCAGGAGTAGGAAGTAGGTGAAGCTGCCTGCGTCCGCATCCTGCGTTTCATACAGGAAGCCTTCCATCATGCCGCCAATGGCGCAATCGCCCGCGTAGGCGTATTCGTGCGAGAAGATTTGGTTGCCCTCGGCGTCCACGCCGGATATGGTGTGACCGTCGAAGGTGAATTGGCTCACGCCTTCAATAAAGTAGCAGTCAAACTGCGCGCCGTCGCTGCCGTCGCCGTACAGCTCCGCGGCTTCTTCGCCATACACGGTTCCGGTGCAGGCGGATTTGAGCATCTCCGCCCATTGCTCGGCGAGAGAATCTCCGGTAATGGCGGCGCAGTCGGCAAGCCAGAGATCGTCGTACTGCGGGTCGCAGATTACGGGAAACAGCTCCTCATAGGTTCCGGAAATGTCGATTAGCAGCTGCTCGGCGGCGTCCGTTTCCTGCGCGGGTTCCGCAAACGCAAACAAAGCGAGCGTAAGCAACGCGCACAGCAACAATGAAATCCCCTTCTTCATGAAAATCCCTCCCTAGAATTCGTATTAGCTAATATAGTTAGATATAACTAACTATCAGGGAAACAATATGCAGTCGAACCGACCCTACGCCGACTCACTGCATATTGATTATATCGCCATAAAAGAATTCTTGTCAATTGAGCGGGTGAAATTTTACAAACAATGTGGTTCAGCGTTCGCCGCGGTTCCTCAGGGGTGTGTCAGGGGGTTGTCCCTCGAGGGTCAATTTGCAGCGGCGGCGTGTACGCCGCGAGGACGCGGACCAAGCGTCCACATAATTGAAGCCGTAGGCTGAACAGTCAATCTACAGCATCGCCTTCACGCGCTGCGCGGTGGTCTCATCCAGCAGGCAGGTCACCTTGGTGCCTTCGTCGGTGTACTCCTCGGAGAGCACCTGCCCCTGCTTGTGAATGAGCGAAAGCGCGCTGCCCTTGGCGTAGGGCACGAGCAGCTCGACGGGGCGGCGCAGGTTTCCGATGGTATTGCTGATGCGCGCCTTCAGCGCGTCCAGCCCCCGCCCTTCGCGGGCGGAGATGAGCAGCGCGTCGGGCGGGTCGAACACCGCGTCCGGTCGAATTTGGTCCACCTTGTTCATCACTTCCAATATGGGGCGATCGGCGGCGCCAAGCTCGTTCAGCACCTGAAATACCGTGGCGCGCTGCGCCGCGTATTCGGGACTGGACGCGTCGGATACGATCACCAGCAGGTCGGCGAACACGGCTTCTTCCAACGTGGAGCGGAACGCCTGCACCAGCGGGTGGGGCAGCTTGCGAATGAATCCCACCGTGTCCACCACCAAGCAGCTTCGGTTTTCGGGCAGCGCCACCTGGCGCACCACGGGGTCGAGCGTGGCGAATAGCTTATCCTCCACCAGTACGTCCGAGCCGGAGAGCGCGTTGAGCAGCGTGGATTTGCCGGCGTTGGTGTAGCCCACCAGCGCCACGGTGGTCTGCCCCTGCTTCTCGCGGCGGGCGCGGCGCAGCTGGCGCTGGCGCTGCAGGTCTTTGAGCTCGCCCTCCAAATCGTCTATGCGCTTGCGAATGCGCCGGCGGTCCACCTCCAGCTGCGTTTCGCCCGGACCGCGCGTGCCGATGCCGCCGCCCAAGCGCGAAAGCGCCGTGCCCTGTCCCGCCAGCCTCGGCAGGCGGTACTTCATTTGCGCCAGCTCGACTTGAAGCTTGCCCTCGGCGGATTGCGCGCGCTGGGCGAATATACCCAATATGAGGGTCGTGCGGTCGATTACGCGCACGTTCAGCGCGTTTTCCAAGTTGCGCTGCTGCGCGCCGGTCAGCTCGTCGTCCACAATGGCGAGATCGATTTCAAGCGCCTGGCAGGCGAGCGAAAGCTCCTCCGCCTTGCCGCTGCCGATGTAGGTGGCGGGGTCCGGCTTCTGCCTGTTTTGCAATACGCGCGTAATCACCATGGCGCCCGCCGTTTCGGCAAGGCTCGCCAGCTCCTCCAACGAGGTTTCGGAATCTGTGGAGATCAGCATCACCTTCTCCACGTTTTCCACAATGCCGCCTTCCTCTATGACCTTGCGCACGCGCTCTTCGGCAAGGTCGATTTCCTTGAGCCAGAGCTGCTGCGGTATGCGCCCGGGCTTGACCGGTCCCTTGAGCACAATGGAGAAATTGTCGTACTCCATTTCCCCCAAAAATGCGGCGCTGATGCCCGTGCAGATGCCGTCGCGCACGCCCGCGGCGCACATGGAATCGAACCGCAATAGGCGCAGCGCCTGCAAGTCCACCTGCGAAAGCCGCGCGTCGCCTCCCGGATGGGTGTGAATGCAGCGAAAGCCCGCCAGCCGGTCGATGTTGCGGCGCAGGTGCAGTTCAGGCAGAGAGATGGAGCTGATGGAGCCGATGGCGATTTCCAGCACATAGCCGTCTCGGTCCAGATAGACCAGCATTTCGCGGTTGATCATATCGGTGTAACGAACCAGCAGGTTGAGCAGCCGGTCCGGCAGGAATTGATCGCGCTCAAACTGCGTGTCGAGCAGGCGCTCCAGTTCCTGCAGTACGCTTTCGCGAATGCCCGTAGTATTGCCGTGTATCATATTGCCTCCATGGGGATTTGATGGTTTCTATTATACGAAAAGGTCGCACGCTTCGTCAAGCCGAAGGCAAAATTAACTCCGTATGGCAGGAACTTGCGCTCAGTATGTCGAATAAAATTAAGTTCGAAACGAAAAAATACCCCATTCGGAGGGCTTATGCGATATTGGCGGAAGCGATTTGCGCTGTGCATGGCGCTTGCATTCATGCATGGCGCGTTTGCGGAAAGCGCGCTCACCGGCGAACAGGTGCGGCAGGTGGAGCAGGCGCTCTATAATTTGGGTTACCACAGCGATCATTTTGATTCGCAGCTGAACGGCGAGACGCGCGCGGCGCTGTTGAGCTTCCAAATGGCGAACGGCTTGGAAGCCACCGGCGACGCCGACGCGGCGACGCTGGCGCTGCTGCGTTCGGGCGACGCGCTCTCCTGCCATGATTATATGGTCGCGCTTTCCGAATCGGAGGCGGCGTTGATTCCCATGGAATCCGGCGCGACGGGCGAGGGCGTTTGGACGCTGCAGCGCTCGCTGCAAACGCTGGGCTATTACACCGTGGAGTGCGACGGCGTGTA
>JAFUAR010000018.1 GCA_017460585.1 Clostridia bacterium | reverse complement strand
CGTACCGTAGGATTGAAACAGCTTACGCGCGCGCGACATGGGTTTGCGCCTCCCTTTCGTCCCGATAGCAGTATTCCAGCACCTGCTGGGCGGTCAAATCGGTATTGGGCAGGCATTCGCAGGTGCGCCCGCCGGACATGACCAGTATGGTGTCCGCCACCTCCAACAGCTCCTTGAGATCGGAGGATACGAACAGCACCGCCGCGCCGCGCTCCGCCTGCGCGCGCAGCAATTGGTGTAGTTGGTGCCGCGTGTGCACGTCGACCGCCTGCGTGGGCTCGTCGCACAGGAACACCGCGGGTTCCTTCATCATGGTTCTGGCGAACACCGACTTTTGCTGGTTGCCGCCGGAGAGCTGTATCGCCGGCTGTTCGGGGTGCGCCAGCCGAATTTGCAGGCGGTCGATCATGGAATCCGTATGCCGGTTGCGCGCGTTGTCGCTCACCACGCCGCCGCGTGCGTAATCCGCAAGGGTGCTCAGCGCCACGTTTTCCCGCACGGACAGATCGCCGATGAGCGCCTTGCCGCGCCGGTCCTCGGGAATGAGCACCATGCCCCGCCGAATGGAGCGCATGGGGCTGGCGCCTACATACTCCGCGCCGCGCAGGTTCACATATCCGGAGGCGATTGGGCGCGCGCCGTACACGCATTCCAACAGCTCCGTGCGCCCGCTGCCGCCCAAGCCGAATATGCCCAGTATTTCTCCCGCGTGCGCCGAAAAGCTCGCCTCCCGCACGCTTCCATCCTGACTGCGCAGGCGCGATACGTGCAACAGCGCTTCGCCGCTTTGGCGCGTGCGGGCAATATCGCTGCTTTCCCAATCGTCCGTCATGGCGGCGATGAGCTGCGCGCGCGAGAGATTTTGCGCGTCGGTGGAAAGCGCCTTTTCGCCGTTTTTGAGCACCGTAATGCGATCCGCCAGCTGGAATACCTCGTCCAGCCGGTGGGAAATGTAAATGACCGCCTTGTTCTGCGCCCGCAGCCGACGAATGAGCGCGAACAGCTTTTCGCTCTCGCGGTCGGTGAGCGCGGCGGTGGGTTCATCCAATACGAGCAAGCGGCAGTCGCGCAGCGTGGCGCGCACAATCTCGGTACAGGTGCGCTGCGGCGGTGTCATTTCCGCCGCCGTGCGGTTTAGATCGAGCTCCAGCTCGAGCGCCTCCGCCGCCCGCTGCACCTCGCTGCGCATGAACGCCCAGTCGATGCGCCCGCGCCGCATGGGGTAGGGCAGACCCAGCCACGCATTTTCCACGGCGGTAACGCCCGGAATGAGGTTGCGATCCTGATGGATGACGCCGATGCCCGCCGCCATGCTTTCGGCGGGACCCTTTACCGTAAGCGGCTGCCCCTGCCAGCGCAGCTGACCGCTATCCAGCGAATATACGCCGGTCAACAGCTTAATGAGCGTGGATTTGCCCGCGCCGTTTTCGCCCACCAGCGCGTGTACCTCGCCCTCGTTCACGTCAAAATCGACGTTCCGCAGCGCGGGAACGCCGTTAAAGGCTTTGCAGATGTTTCGCATTTCAAGCAGCATAAACTACCGCTCCTTCTAACGCTTTGTTCCCGCGTCCGCGCGGCGGCTTGGAAGCAGACGAAGCCGCCGCGCGGACGCGAGGCGAAGGGTGTTGCCTTCGCCCCGACAAACAATTATTCCACGAAATCCGCAACGTTTTCCAGCGTGATCAGCGTGGCGGGGGCGTACATTTCGCCCACCTCGATGGTCTCGCCGCCCAGCAGCTTGTTCAGCTGCTCGACTACGATCTCGGTCATGCCCTTGAAGTTCTGGGCGACCGTCGCCTTCAGGTTGCCGCCCTCGGCGACCAGAGAAACCGCCTGCTGGTTGCCGTCTACGCCGGTCACGATTACTTCTTCGCGTCCGGCTTCCTTGAGCGCCAGCGTGGCGCCGATGGCGGGCTCGTCCCAAGCCGCCCAGATGGCGGTTACGGAATCGGGATCGCTGTTGGCCAGCAGCAGGCTTTCCACGGTGGACTGCGCGTCGTTAATGGGCTGCTCGGCGGGAATGTGCTCCTCGGTGATCAGGGTGATATCGGGGTATTCCTCGATGATGGCGTCGAACGCCTCGCAGCGCTTTACCACGCCGGGATGCGGACGATGGGTCAGGGCGATGACGGTGCCCTTGCCGCCCATCAGCTCGTCGAACAGATAGCGCACGATCAGTTCGCCCATCTGGTAGTTATCGCTGGTGGCGTTCACCTGCATACCCTCGATGAAGCCGGAATCGCAGCCGAACACGGGAATGTCCGCCTCGAACGCCTCGGCGAGCTGGTTGGCGACCAGAGAGGGGTCGGCGGATACCAGCACGATCGCGTCGGCGGTCTTGCCGTTGGCGACGTCCTCAATGCGGCTCGCCAGCGCGGAGAAGTCGTTGTCGGTATTGATGACGTTCACGGTCGCGCCGTCGGCTTCCAGCTCTTCCTGCAGGTAGTTCACCATCTGGTTGGTGGTGACGGAGCCCAGATAGGGGGTCATGAGCGCAACGGTCTTGCCGCTGACGCCCTCCGCCCAAGCGGGCGCGAACATACAGGTGAGCGCAAGTGCCAGACATACGATCAGGGCGATCTTCTTCATGATGATTTCCTCCTTGAAAATGGTATTTCGATCCGGCGTGTGCCGGAGGGAAAGCGATTGGGGCGCGTTAGAGCGCCAGCAGCGCGTCCTTCATGCGCTTTACGTATTCCGCCACAATTTCGGGAGCGTCCTTGCCGTGCTCGGCGATGAGGCGCACAATGGCGCTGCCCACAATGGCGCCGTCCGAAAGTCCCGCCATATGCGCCGCCTGCTCGGGCGTGGATATGCCAAAGCCCACCGCGCAGGGAATGGAGGCGCTTTCGCGCACGAGGCGCACCATGGCGCCGATATCGGTGGTGATTTCGCGGCGTTCGCCGGTTACGCCCATGGACGAAACGATGTATAGGAAGCCCTCCGCGTCCTTGGCGATGGTGGCGATGCGGTCCTCCGAGGTGGGGGCGATGAGCGATACGAAGTCCAGATTGTGCGCGCGGCAGGCGGGGGCGAATTCCTCCTTCTCCTCATAGGGCACGTCGGGCAAAATCATGCCGTCCATGCCGATTTCCTGGCAGCGCGCGCAAAAGCGATCGATTCCGTAGCTGAACACCACGTTGGCGTAGGTCATAAACACCATGGGCACTTTTACGCTGGCGCGCAGCCTGCGCACCATTTCGAAGATCTTGTCCGTGGTCACGCCGCCCGCCAGCGCGCGGGCGTTCGCCGCCTGAATCACCGGTCCCTCCGCCGTGGGGTCGGAAAAGGGAATGCCCAGCTCGATCAAATCCGCGCCCGCGTTCGCCATGGCGATTACGGTCTTTTCGGTGGTTTCCAAATCGGGATCTCCGCAGGTGATGAACGCCACGAACGCCTTGCCGTGGTCAAACGCCTTTGCAATATTACTCATGAATATCCTCCCCTCTGTAGCGGGCGATGGCGGCGCAGTCTTTGTCGCCGCGACCGGACAGATTGACCACGATGATCTGATCCTTTTGCATTTGCGGCGCCAGCTTCTGCGCGTAGGCCACCGCGTGCGCGCTTTCAATGGCGGGAATAATGCCCTCCGTGCGCGCCAGATATTCGAAGGCGTTTACCGCCTCGTCGTCGGTCACCGCCACGTATTCGGCGCGACCGATATCGTGCAGGTAGGCGTGCTCCGGTCCTACGCCCGGGTAATCGAGCCCCGCCGAAATGGAGTATACCGGCGCGATCTGCCCGTATTCATCCTGACAGAAGTAGCTCTTCATGCCGTGGAAAATGCCCACGCGACCGGTGTTGACCGTGGCGGCGGTTTCGAATGTATCGATGCCGCGCCCCGCCGCCTCGCAGCCGATTAGGCGCACGCCCTCATCCTCGATAAAGTGGTAGAACGCGCCGATGGCGTTGGAACCGCCGCCCACGCACGCCAGCACCGCGTCGGGCAGTCTGCCCTCCGCTTGGAACAGCTGCTCCTTGATCTCCTTGGAAATGACCGCCTGAAAATCGCGCACGATGGTGGGGAAGGGGTGCGGTCCCATCACGGAGCCCAAGCAGTAGTGCGTATCGCTAATGCGGTTGGTCCACTCGCGCATGGCGGCGGATACCGCGTCCTTCAGGGTGCCCGTGCCGGACTCTACGGGAATGACCTCCGCGCCCAGCAGGCGCATACGGTACACGTTGAGCGCCTGACGAATGGTGTCCTCCTTGCCCATGTATACCACGCATTCCATGCCCAGCAGCGCCGCCGCGGTGGCGGTCGCCACGCCGTGCTGCCCCGCGCCGGTTTCGGCGATCAGACGGGTCTTGCCCATGCGCTTGGCCAGCAGCGCCTGCCCCAGCACGTTGTTGATTTTGTGCGCGCCGGTGTGGTTTAAGTCCTCGCGCTTTAGGTATATTTTCGCTCCGCCCAAATCGCGCGTCATGCGCTCGGCGTAGTACAGGCGGCTGGGGCGACCGGCGTAATCGTTGAACAGCCGCGTCAGCTCCGCCTGAAACGCCTCGTCTTTTTTGCAGGCTTCATATGCGTTTTCCAGTTCGATAATGGCGTTCATCAGCGTTTCGGGAATATACTGCCCGCCGTGAATACCGAACCGTCCCTTGGGATTGGTCATGGATTTTGCCCCCTCCTTCTCGTGTGTGCATAAAAACACCCTTGACGATACAATGGATATCGTCAAGGGCGGATAGAATCCGTGGTGCCACCTTGCTTCGCGATGCATTTCGCGCGCTTTGTAAGATTCAAACAATCTCGTAACCTGTTACGTAGGTCTCCACGTCGCAAAATACTCGCGCCTTCGCGCTTTCCTTTGCGCCCTCAGTGCCCCATAACGATTCAACGGCTCTCGATCCGGCTTCCAGCGCCCCGGACTCTCTGTGCGCGCCCCTTTGAACCCCTGTTCACTTCATCGGTTTACTATTCAAATGTGACTTTAGTATAGCACCGCGATGGGAGCGTGTCAAGCGCGAAATTGCGTATGGGGGGAATGTTGGCGGGGATGTGTCCTTCCCCCGCGGATTGACGTAACGTCCCGCCCCTTGGCTGCACGGTATGGCTGACTTAGTCCAAAATCTCCATGACCTTGCCGCAGCAAACGGGAATGGGCTCGCCCTTCTTCACGTGCTCCACGCGGTTGCAGGTAACGCAGTATACATCCGTATCATAGGGGGCGATGGTCTGGGTGACGGCGTTGGTCTCCTGCTCGCTCAAACCGTTCATGTGGAAGCGCGCCACGTTCTTCTCGGCGGGCACATATACGCCTATGGGCTCCAGACTCTTGTTGTCGCCCACGCAGTTGCCCATGCGCACCCAAAGCGCCTCCAGCTCGGCGGTCTCCACTTCGTTTTCGGGAATGAATTCTACAATCGCCTTGTTCAGCTTGATCTTCATAATTTGGTTCCTCCTCCAAAATGGTGTGCACCCATTATAGCATACGTACTCGGTACGCGCAAGCGGGTTAGGGGCGTTTGGCGGCGAACGCAGCATTAAATTTTGCATAAATGCGAAATTTGAGTGGACTTATATCGCGAAAAGGAATATACTATATGCGAGGACATAGTGAGAAACGAATGGGCGGGAGAGCGCTATGGTGAGAAGATCAGTCTAGGCTGTGGAGGAGTTCTGGCGGAAGGCTGCCGGTCTTCGGTCGAACAGTGGCTGTAGGTCGGGCTGGCGGAGATTCTGATTGGCGATTCGGGTTTTTGATTGGGCGGCTAAGGGGTTTGGTTGGACGGAGGATGGCTTCGGGCGGACGGCGAAGGGGTTCGGGTCGGACAGCGGATGGTCGTGATTGGGCTGCGAGGGTCTTTGATAGGACGATGGAGGGGCTTTGGTAGGGCGACGAAGGTCTTCCATCGGGCTGCGGAGGGCGAAGATCGCGCTGGCGGGGGAGAGCGAGCTTTGGTTCACCGTGAATCACCGTGAATGAAAAAAAGCTATAGCCGTTTTTCACCGTGAATCACCGTGAATCACCGTGCATATAGGGCGGGATATCACCGTGATTCACCGTGGATGACCGAAAAAAACCGCCTAAATCCAATCCGAATCCGAATACGAATCCGAATACGAATACGAATCCGAATACGAATCCAAATCCGAATCCAAGAGAGAGTGTCTGGGCGCCGCGTCGGTCACGGCGGAATTTCGCCGAAATGCGAATTTGCCTGTTGCCGACGGCGAAGTGCCGAAACGGGAGGTGACGCCGATGGGAACGATGGCGAGGCTGGGGGCAGTGCTGTGCCTCGTGGCAGTGTTGTGTGCAGCGCTTTGCTTTGTGGCGGATTCGCCGATGGGGCATTGGGCGGTGCTGCTATGCCTTGCGGCGGTATTGCCCAAGCGGCACTGTGCGACGCTTTGGTTCGCGGCTGCTTTGCCGATGGGGAGCTGTGCGGCGAACAGGCGTGCCAATCGCCGAATGAGCTGCACCATCGATGCGGCAAGACTTGCGGGTTTGGCGCTGTGCGATGGCGGCGAAGAAGCGCCCTGCCAAACGCGGGGAACATCGCCGGTATGGGCGAATACGGTGCGGTGGGCGGTGTCGCGCGCAGCACTCTGGCTCGCGGCT
>JAFUAR010000206.1 GCA_017460585.1 Clostridia bacterium | reverse complement strand
CGACGCATACCAGCACCAGCCCCGCTACAATCGAGCCGCTGCGCCAGTAGTGTACTCTGCGCTGGCGCGGCAGGCGTGTGAGCACCCATATGACCAGCACTACGGCAAGGAATATTCCACCGTACATGGCGATGATTTGCGGCCATGTGTAGTATACGGTGGTCAGCGTGATTGCGTCTTTGATCACCAGTATATCCATGGAGGTAAAGGGCTGAGTACGCGCCTTCACGACCTCGCGCGCGGCGATGCCCAGACCAATCCACACTACGGTTAGGAAGAATAATGCGCTTCGGCGCTTTTTGAATAGCTCCGAAACGCTCAGTGTGGTCAATATCAATAGCGCGTTGTACAAAAAGTACAGCGGCGAGGCGCCCGCGTATTGAACGGCGCGCACCACGCTTCCCCTGCTGCAGCTCTCCACATACACGGTCAGTGCCAGCGCCAAAAGCGGAAGTAAGACGGCGCGGCGAATAAACGGCGTTCTGTCATACTTGCGGCGATGCTCTCGCCGAGAGGTTTTGCGTTGACGCATGAATCAATGCCTCCGGATGTATATTGTGGGAATTACCAAATATCGCTTCCGTCCGTGGGAATTACATGGTTCATCGCTTCAATGGCGCATTCAATCATATCGTCCTCCGGTTCGAATACGGTTAAATGCTGCAGCGCAATGCCGGGAGCGGAAATAATGCGGGTGAATACATTGTCCATGCGCCCCGCCAGTTTGATCAGCTCGTAGCCTACGCCCACGATTAGCGGAATCATCGGCAGCTTAATGAGCATACGCAGCCATACCGTATCTACATGAATAAACATGGAGAATACAATGCTCACCAGCAGCACCAATATGGTAAACGAAGTGCCGCAGCGGGGGTGGAAGCGCCCCTGCTTGCGCACATTTTCCACGGTAAGCGGCAATCCCGCCTCATAGCAGAATATGGTCTTGTGCTCCGCGCCGTGGTACATATATGTGCGGCGAATGTCCTTCAATTTGGAAGTGCCCCATACGTACGCAATGAACACGAGTATGCGGAATATGCCCTCGAACACCGCGCGCAGCGTGTGGTGCGCCATAATGCCCGGGAAAAGCTTGCCCAGCCAGTTCCAAAGCTGCATGGGCAGCCAGAAGAACAGCACCACCGCGAGCGCCACGGCGAGCACGGAGGCAATGGGCATAATCAGCTTATCCACCACGCCGTCGTACCACTTTTCTCCGCGTTCCTGCTTTTTGCGCTCCTCCTCTTCGTCCATTCCGCTGATTTCCGCAGACCGCATCAGGTATTTATAACCGGAAGTCAGCGAATCGATCATATTGAATATTCCGCGAATGATGGGCAGCTTGAAAAACTTCTTCCGATCGGTTCCCTTGGTGGGGCATTCCTCCAACACGATTTCGCCCGAAGGGTTGCGCACCGCCATCGCCGTATTTTTGGGTCCGCGCATCATAATGCCTTCGATTAGCGCCTGACCGCCAATACTGGTCTTTTTTGCCATGGATATTCCTTTCCATTGCCATTCACAAACGGGCAATGATCTACTGTAGGGGAGAGATTTCTCCACCATCATTATACGCGGAAACAAGTAAAATAAAATGCCCTGCGCACGATATTCGTGTTAAATATGTGGTACGGGTATGCGTTTATTCAAGCGCCTCAATAAAGTGATCCGCGTAACGATTCCAGTATCCCGAATAAAAGGGTCGTTCCTGCCCGTCGAGATTGAGCTGGTACAGGCGAAATACTACGGAGATATCCTTTGGCATCCACCTTTCGCGGTAGGAATAGCCGTATTTCATGCCAATTCGTCGCATCACCGCGCCGCTTCGGGGGTTATTTCGATCGTGGGTTGCCGTGATAAACGGAATGCCCGCCTTCCTGAGCGTATGAACGATTGCGGAGGCTGCCTCGGTCATATATCCGTTCCCCTGACAATCGCTGCGCAGACCGTAGCCGAAATCGTGTGCGCCCGTTCGCTCTACGCCGACATAGCCAAAAGGTTCTCCAATTTCGATGGGACAGATCGCCCATTGAATCGCATGGGAGCCAAGCGCCTTGGGCGATAGACGTTTTTCGTAGAATTCGCGTGCCTCTTCCATGGTTTGAATGGGAAACCACGGAAGGTAGGTATTGGTTTGCACATCTCCGTATATGCGCAAAATCGCGGGTAAATCGTCCGGAGTAAAGGGACGCAGCAGCAGGCGTTCGGTTTGAATGATTTGCATGGCGTTTCCCTCCATGGCAAAGTAGCGAGGCGGCTTTCGCCGCCTCGTTACGCTTCAATGGTTACTATTCACCCACGAGGGGGGGTAGGGGGTGGTAGTGGCGGGAGACGTATCCCCCGTCCACCTACTGTGAAGCCGAAGGCTGAACAGTAACCTTCAATGATGGACCAATGGTTTATAGACCGACCGCGCGAAGCGCCTGATCGATATCTGCGATGATATCCTTCGGTTCCTCCAAACCTACGCTGAAACGGATGAATCCTTTGCGGAACTTTTCAGGGTAGAGCATTATGCGCTCGTCGTAGCTGGGCTGGGGGAAAATCAGGCTTTCATCGTGCCCGAGAGAAACCGCGAAGGTGACTACCTTGAGCGCGGCGCAGAAGCGTTCCACGGTTTTATCATCCGTGTTCACGCCAAAGGATATCACACCGCCGTAGCCGTTGGTCATTTGACGTTTCGCGAGCTCGTGTCCCGGGTTGCTCTTGAGTCCGGGGTAGGCGACAAACGTGATGTTTTCGCGCGTTTCCAACCATTCAGCAATTTGCTGTGTGGATTCGTTAATGCGTTGCATGCGCAGTGGGAAGGTCACGGAGCCGCGGAAAATTTGCCACGCGTTGAAGGGACTAATCACGGAGCCTACGTTTACCTGCGCCTCGTAGCGGATTCGGTCCATGGTTTCCAAATCGTTGGATATAATTGCGCCGCCCTGCGCGTCGCCGTGCCCGTTAATGAATTTGGTCAGCGCTTCTACCACGAAATCCGCGCCAAGCGCCAAAGGCTTTTGGTTCAAGGGAGAGGCGAAGGTATTGTCTACGGAGAGCAGCGCGCCGTTTTGGTGCGCCAGCTCCGCTATGGCGCGAATATCCGTTACGCCTACGGTGGGATTATCCGGCGTTTCAATGTGCACCAGCTTCGTACCGGGCGTAATTGCCGCGCGAACCGCGTCCAGATCCGTCATATCCACCATTACGGTTTCCACCCCGAATTTGCGGTTGAACAGCTCGTGGAACATACGGTATACCGCCATGTAGCTCACGTTGGGATATACCACGCGGTCCCCCGATTGCAGCAGCGTCCAGAACAGCGCGTGCAGCGCGCCTACGCCGCTTGCGAGTACAATGGCATCCTGCGCGTCGTGCAGAGCGGCGATTTTCTCCTCCAGCCAGTGCTGGTTGGGGTTGCCGTTGCGTGCGTACATGAGCAAATCGGTGGAGGAATAGTTCACCTGCGATAAATCATCGGGGAGCTTGAAGCTGTTCGCCATATGCAGCGGTCGACGCACCGCGCCGGTTTCCATATCGTAATCGGTACCGGTATGCACTGCCTGAGTGGAAATGTCGTAACCGCGAAAAGCATTTTCCTTTTTTGCCATACACCGTCCTCCTGTTCTATAAGGCAAGGGGAAGCGTCGCTTCTCCCTCAGACCGCTGACAAAGCCCGCAACCGCAAAAGACTCGTCGAAAACGACGATTCTCTTGCTTCCTGCGTCAGCAGACTGTGCAGAATCGGTCACTTGCGTTTTAGTAAGCTTCCTCATCTGCAAGGTCTGCTTCCTTGGCTTGCAGGCTTTCTAAACGGTCTGCCAGTATGTTGACTTTGTCAACATACTGGGGGAAGCGTCGCTTCCCCCTGCCGGTCATATAAACTAAATGAAGTCGCGAATCAGCGCCTCTGTAATTTGGGCAGACTGATCGGCGGTCTTTTGCTCAAAGGTATCATAGTCCACGGCGGAATTGCCGTTGCCCAGATCAGACAGGGTGCGAATAATCAGAAATTTCGTGCCGTTTCCGGCGGCGACCTGCGCAATAGCGGCGCTTTCCATCTCGGCGGCATCGGCATGCATTTCGCGAAGATATTTGTGCTCTATCGCGGTGTCCGAAAGGAATACGTCGCCTGTGGCAATG